>NZ_JBCOME010000002.1:26662-168134 GCF_040924365.1 Ruminococcus sp. 1001136sp1_2201st1_G3_2201SCRN_220225
AATGGCAATGTTCAGTTCCTGTTCTTCTGTTTCCGCAAATGCTGTGAGCGGGGAAAGTACAGTAGCTGCGCTCATGGCAAGAATCATTGCGGATGCTGCAAATCTTTTTTTCATAGGTTGTTTCCTCCTTCTGGTTGGCTTTTATTACGTTTGCCTGATGATGCTATTATATTGCAAAAATCTTTTGTCGTAAATTGACAAAACAATTCTCATTATGGAACATTTTCTTGTAAATAATATCTGATATGGATTTTCTTGCGGCATATATGTATTATTTTTTCATCTTTTGCTTTTACATAGATTATTCTGTTTTTTTCCTGTATAATGAATGAAAATAATATTTTGACAGATACCAGTCAGTGACCAGCAACAGGAGGAGCCTCCATGGAAAAAAAACACCATTTTCAGGGATTTCGTAAATTCAGCATCAAAACAAGACTTGTACTTGCCCTTCTGATGATTTCTATTATCCCATTAGCAGGAATCAGCGGCTATTCTTTTCATATATTTTCCGCGGCACTTCAGGAGAAGCTTTCTGCATCTATTTCCCAAACCCTGTCCATGATCAATCTGAATATGGTAAGTGAAGTCGAGAAATATCAGTATTTGTGTGGTTCCATCTGTATCAGCCAGGAAATCAAGGAAGGTCTTCTGAAAAAAAATATGACTGATATGGAAAAGAATCAGGCAATTACCGAAATCCAGAAGATGATCCGGAGCAAGATCATTTACCCTGCCCAGGCGAAAAACATTACTGTTTATGATACAGATGGAAATATTTTTTATGATCTGGGCTATGACGGGTTCTATCAGAAGGATGTGGACCGAATCCTATCGCAGCTTGAGGAGCAGGACCAGGATGTGTGGGCTTATGCACATACTTACCGTGACAGAAATATTCTGGTTCTTGGAAGAAGGATTTACGAGCAGTATTCCAAAAGCCGGGTAATCGGCTACACTCTGATTTCTATTGAAGAAAAAATCTTTTCCAAGACAGTACTGGAGCCTGTGGGACTGTCAGATTCTTCCAATATTATGTATATGAATCTGGATGGAACGGTGCTCTCTTCCTGGAACCGAAGTATAGCCCTGGGGGAGAAAACGGATGATGAGCTTCTGAAAAAAATCCAGGAAAGGCTTCCAAAGAAAACCGATTCCTTTAGTATCCATGAGAATGGGGAGGAACAGCTGGTGACCTATATTTTTAATAAAAATCTGAATCAGCTGTTTGTATATACCATGCCTTACCACTATATCAATTCAGAAGTTTATGCCATGCTGAAACATATTCTTGTGGTGGTAGTGTTTCTGGTTTTACTATGCATCGTAATTGTAGCCATGGTATATCAGGGAATTATGTCTCCTATTAAAAGAATGCTGGAATTCTGCCGTGAGATTTCCGGAGGAAAATTATCTGTGCGTATTCAGGACAAGCATAAGGATGAACTTTCCCGGCTTTCCGGAAGCATGGATCATATGGCAGATACCATTGAACATCTGATGGATCAGCAGAAGACTCAGGAAAAGAAAAAAAGAGAGCTGGAGCTGCAGATGCTTCAGTATCAGCTGAATCCTCATTTCCTTTTCAATACTCTGAACAGTCTTCGGTTTGTGGCTGCCATGCATAAGGATCAGATTGTAAGCGACGGAATCCAGGCGCTAAGCAGTCTTTTACAGAATACCCTTACCAATAAGAATGAATATATTACGATTCAGGAGGAACTGGAAAATCTGGAAAATTATTTTTCCATTCTTAGGATCCGGTATGCAGGAAGCTTTGAGTATTCTTTCCATGTGGAGGAGGATGAACTGCTCTCCTGCCTGGTTCCAAAGCTGATTCTGCAGCCTCTGGCAGAAAACTCGGTGATGCACGGTTCGTCAGATAATGGCACGGTGATGGAGATTCAGATTACCTGCTGGCGGGAAAATGAGGATGTAATTATCGAACTGTCTGATGACGGCAAAGGCTTTGAGGTAACAGATGACGCCCTGGCACCTCACCCGGAACGGAAAAGAATTGGCGTCGCCAATGTAAATGACCGGATCCAGCTGAATTTCGGACGAAAATACGGGCTGAAAATTAACAGCCAGCCGGGAAAAGGAACTACTTGTACCCTGACCCTGCCGGAGCTTTATGCGGACACGCTTTCATAAAATACACAACTAGAGCCTTTTTCAAACACGCTCTGGTCAGAAAGGACGATACATGTACAGTATACTGATTGTGGATGATGAGCCCATTGTAAAAATTGCGCTTCGTTCCATCCTGCCCTGGGAGGAGCATGGCTTTTCTATTTGCGGAACAGCATCAAATGGACTTGAGGCTCTGTCTTTGATCGAACAGCATCATCCGGATGTGATCATCACAGACCTGAAAATGCCTAAGATGGACGGGCTGGAGCTGATTCGGACTTTAAAGGAAAAGAATTGTCCGGGAGAAATTCTGGTGCTTAGCAATTACGAGGATTTTGATTCTGTGCGAAGTGCACTGCTGCTTGGTGCGGCAGATTATTTGCTGAAAATTAAGATCCAGCCAGATACCCTTCTTGCCTGTCTGAATAAAACGGTAGAAAAATTAAAGGACAGAGCGCCCAGGCATTGGGAAACTGAAAAAAAGGATCAGGAAGAGAATATATCAAAGCTGCTGCTGGAATTTTTCCAGAAGGATGTAAAGCTTTCAGATTTTATGGGACAGCATGCTAAAACCAGACTTGCATTTATGGAAGACTCCTGTGCCGTCTGCTATGTAACCTTTGAGAAGTTTTTATCTAATGAAGCATTTTCCATCTCCGGGAATCTTCTGCGGGATATGATCCTGGATGCGGTTCAAGGAGTGTTGCAACCCTATATTCTGGTGCTGAACGATTATAGTGCACTGGTTGTTTTTTCCCAGACGGAGCTGTCCGACAGTGAAATTAAGGTGGAACAGTTGGTAAAAAAGCTATACAATCGTTTTACCATGTACCAGTCCTTTGCACCGGATATGCCCTATCAGGAGATGCTGAAAAATTACGAAGAAGCGCGAAGTGTGTTCCGGGAATTTTCCTCTAATGAGGGACACTATAAAACTGATGTTGCGAAGACCCTGGAGTACATGGAGAAAAATTACATGTACAGGCTGACCTTGTCTTCTATTTCTGCAAACGTAAATTTAAGCTCCAGTTATCTGTGCAGGATTTTTAAATCTGAGGTTGGCACAAGCATTACCAACTATCTGAATAATTTGCGGATACGCAAGGCTGCAACCTTGATCAAGGAGAATACCATGTCCATGAAAGAGATTTCTTCCATGGTAGGAATTGATGATCAGCTTTATTTCAGCAGGCTGTTTAAGAAATGCATGGGAATTTCGCCATCAGAATATGGAAAGAAGTATCATCAGTAGGCAAATCATAATGAAAGGAATAAATATATGGAATTGTATTTTAAAAATCCGGCAAAATGCTGGCTGGAGGGATTTCCACTGGGAAATGGACGAATGGGAGCGGTTATTCACGGAGCTTTGGATCATGAGGTGTTACAGTTAAATGAAGACACCTTATGGTCAGGCTCCCCTTACAGCGGACAGACCGGACTTTCCCCTGAAGTAGTGAAGCAGGCCAGGGAGCTTGCAAAAGCAGGGAAATATGAAGAAGCAAAACAGGTTATGGAAAAGAAGCTGGAAGAAGCTGAGGATGTACAGGTTTATCTGCCCTTTGGAGATCTGCTTCTGGATTTTGTGGAGGATAATTATGGTGCTGATGGAGATACAGTTGCAGGTGCTTCGCCAGATTCAGATACAGCTGTGACAGATTATGAGAGACATTTGGATTTAGACAGGGCTGTGGCGTCTGAGTGCTATGTGAGAAATGGAGCTAAGTTTACACGTACCTGCTTTATCAGCGCACCGGCTCAAGGACTTGTGTATCAGATTAATAGCAGCCGGCCATTTTCTATTTTGGTCCACTGTGACGGAGCCTTTATCCGTGAGAAAGATTATAAGGAAAATCATTTCACGCTTACCGGAATCTGTCCGGGAAGAAGCGGACTGAAGGTTATTAAGGAAAATAAACCGGAAGAGTTCCTTTTCCCGGACGAACCAGAGCTTCAGGGTGTACACTTTATAGGAGAAGGGTGCGTAACTGCAGAAGGTGGAAGAGCTACTGGATCTGCTGATGGAATTCTATTGGAGCATGTAACTGGAGTGGAAATCCGTATGGCAATCCGTACCAGCTTCCGGGGATTTGACAAAGCATATACTGAGCAATATTCCGATGCCCAAATTCATCATATGCTGGCTGCCGATTTAGAAAAACTTTCAAAACCATTTGAAGAGCTGCTGAACGAGCACGTAGAGGAATACAGGTCTTTTTATGGGAGAACTTCATTGAGACTGTGGGATGATGTACCGAAGATTTCTGCTGAAACTTCTCAGTATGATCTGCGGGAGCGTCTTGCAACATTTCATGAGGGCGCATCTGACCCGGAGCTTTATGCAATCCTGTTTGCTTTCGGAAAATATTTGCTCATCTCATCTTCCAGACCAGGGACCCAGGCTGCCAATCTGCAGGGAATCTGGAGCAATGATATTATTCCACCATGGTTCAGTGATTTCACCGTAAATATCAATACCGAAATGAATTACTGGATGACAGGACCACTGAATCTTGCCCAAATGCAGGAACCACTGTTAAATCTTTGCAAAACGCTGGTTAAAAATGGACAGAAAACCGCCAGAGAACTGCTTAACTGTGAAGGAACTGCCTGCTTTCACAACACGGATATCTGGGGTAAAACCTCTCCTGCAACAGGAAAGGCGGTGTGGGCGTTCTGGCCATTTGGTGAGGCTTGGCTCTGCCGAAATCTGTTCGACCAGTACTTATTTACAGAAGATAAAGAGTATTTGAAAGAAATCATGCCTATACTTGAGGAAAATGTGCGGTTCTGTCTGGCTCAGCTTCAGGAAACAGATCAGGGACTTGCCATCTGTCCCGCTACCTCACCGGAAAATCTGTTTTATGAGGATTGTTCCGTGGCAGAATACAGCGAAAATACCCTAGCCATTGCAAGAAATCTGTTTCGGGATTATGTGAAGGGCTGTGAAGTGTTTGGCTTGCAGAATCAGATAATGTGTGATGTACTGGAAGCGCTGGAGCGCATGGTACCTACTGCTGTTGGAAGCAAGGGACAGATTCTGGAATGGAACCAGGAATTTCCAGAACAGGATGTGCATCATCGCCATGTTTCTCATCTTTATGAGCTTCATCCTGGCTGCGGCATTACTCCACAAACACCGGAATTATATAAAGCAGTGAGAAAGAGTCTTGAACTTCGGGGGGATGAGGGAACCGGATGGAGTCTGGCTTGGAAGGTTTTGATGTGGGCCCGTATGGAAGATGGCGCTCATGTGGAGAAAATTATGAAAAACCTGTTTTATGTAGTAGATCCAATGGAAGAAATGGGAATACGAAGAGGTGGCCTCTATCCCAATTTATTTTGTGCCCACCCACCGTTCCAGATTGATGGAAATTTAGGTTACAGTGCTGCGGTTGCCGAGATCCTGGTTCAAAGCCAGGGAGAAGAGCTTGTCCTTCTCCCTGCGCTCCCACCCTCCTGGAGAAATGGGGAAGCCACGGGGTTCATTGCCCGCGGAAACATCCGCGTGGATCTTAAATGGAAGGGGAAGAATGTCACCTACACCTTAACTCCTGCTCATGACACCACTTTACGTCTCCGCGTCGGAAAAGGGGACGTGAGGGGCTATTCACTGCGTGGGGGCGTGGCATACGAAGGAAATGGGATGCTAAGCTGAGGAAGAACTTTGTGAGAGCAGACGGTTTTCCGCCCGTCTTATTCGCCTGTTTATTCGTTACTCTGGAAGGCGCCCTTCGTACATAATACTCAGTTCACCATACACCTGTGCCCAGTTCCGGATCGTACTGGTCCATCTCTTGGTAACTTCAAATGTGGCAAGATACAGTGCCTTTAATAGAGCTGTATCGCTTGGAAATACGCTTCTCTGGCGATTCAGTTTCCGGTAGGTAGAATTCAGGGATTCAATGGTATTTGTAGTATAAATCACCGTCCTAACCGTCGTCGAAAATTTAAAAATTGGAGAAATTCTATGCGTTGTTTTCTCATATTTGCAGATAACGCCAATCATCTAAACTAATTAAATATATTATAAGCAAGTGCATGTACCTGACATAAACCATGGATTGGCATGTAGCTTCTATACGAAAGCTTAATACCTATTTTTTATAGTTTCTTCAATCTAACTCATATATTTTTCCATATCAAGCTTCTTTTCTGATTTTGCAACAATTAGGGATGCTGTCACATCGCCCAGGCTGTTGCTCATTGCACGCATCATTCCAAGCAGGGAGTCCAGTCCCATGACCAGTCCGATTCCTGCAAGCGGAACATTCAACTGTGTCAGAAGTACAGACAGGCATACAAGCCCCGCTCCTGGAACTCCTGGCGCACCTACAGAAAGAACAAACACGGAGAAAAACATAGACAGCATCATTCCACCGTTGATATCAACACCGAAAACTCTTGCCAGTGCCATGCCAAATATCACCAGATATATACAGGTTCCGTCCATATTTACCGTTGCCCCCAGGGGAATAGACAGGGAATAGATTTTCTTTGATATACCAAGTTTATTCTCGCAGGCATCCATGTTCACAATGATCGCCGCATTACTGGAAGCCATGCCGAACACCTGAAGCATTGTGGGACTGTATTTTTTCAAAAAGGGAATCGGATTCAAACGGCCGATTACTCCAAGTAATATACAATATACAGTGATCATCGCCACGATTCCTACTGCAAAAGTTCCCAGCATGGCCAGCATGGACAACAGCACATCCGGTCCTGTCTTTAATACAACCGATACAATGGAGCAAAAGGTTGCAACAGGTATGAAACGTACCAGCATCACTGTAATCTTTAGGAACAGGTCATTGCATGCTTCGAATATATCCTTTAATAATCTGGAATGCTCCCCGATCTTCTCTAATGCAATTCCAATCAGAACTGCCAAAAAGATGAGCTGCATCATGTTGGAATCTAAAAACGGTTTTACAAAGTTTGCCGGAATGATTCCTACAATTGTATCCTTGATTGAAATACTTACATCCGAAACCGACACCGCAGCTGCATCTCCAGCCAGTTTTGCCGCAAGCTCTGGATTACCTGGCTTCAATAATTCAAACACACCTGTTGCCGTAAGAATTGCCAGAACCGTGGTAAGCAGGTAAAAGCCCATGATTTTTCCACCAATACGTCCGGCTTCTTTCAGATCTCCAAATTGGGAAATGCAGCATGCTATGGAGAAAAATACTACCGGGCCTACAATCATCTTCAAAGCATTCAGGAACATTGTGCTGATAGATGTAAAAATAGTATTGTTCAGTGCTTCGTTCACGCCTGAAGGTACAAACACTTTCATCAATACACCTATTACGATTGCAGCTATTAAAGCCAGCATTGTATGTAATACCATGGCATGGGGATTTTTCTGTACTGTAATTTCTACCAGGTTCATGTTGTTCTTGTTTTTATAGCGCAGTCTTTCTTCATTCGCCTTGAGAAGGACATCCCGGATTATTTTTTCTTCTTTTTCCTGTGCGCTCTGAAGATCATCATTTTCCTGGTCCAGTACTTCTTCTATGGTATGACCATAAATAAACTGGAATTTCTCACCACGGAGTGACAGATTCACATATACCCTGCCAAACCTTTTATTCAAAATAATGCAGATATTTTCATCAGGGTCTTTGGCATGCTCCCTTAATTTCACCAATACTTCCTCTACTAAAAGCATTGTCTTTATGGTCTGCTTTTTCTCTATGCCAAACTCTTCCAGACCTTCTTTGATAAACTCTATTCCCGCTTTTGTATGCTTCTGCTCTACCAGCAATCTTTTGCTCATAGTTCTATTAATCCCTCCTAACCCTAAAATCTTTTATTTACAGTTTTTGATTCCACTTGACGTCATATAAGTTCCTACCAATACCGATATAACTGCAATAATACCGGAAATCAAATCGGTGCGTGAAGTTCTCCCATTTCTGATAAAATCATCCGGACCTGTTCAGCATCATGAACAGAGACCATTAAATCAATATCATGAAATTCTGAAAGAATCCCTTTAAAGTACAGCAGCATAGATGCGCCTAAAGCCCACTCTATATTCGCCTCATTAAATCGATGTGCAATTTTCTGTAGTAATTCAATTTTCTTCTGTATTTCACACATATAATAACCTCTCGCTTGTATACTTATCTGGATAAAATATGTTAGTTACTGATTTCTACGGACCACTCTGCAAGGACTGCCTACAGCAATCACATTGTCGGGAATATTTTTTGTTACAACACTGCCTGCTCCAATCACAACATTATTCCCGATGGTAACGCCCGGTAAAATAATAGCTCCGCCACCAATCCATACATTATTTCCAATGATAACTGGTGCTGTTTGTGTTTTACAAAATCTGTCATAGGTCCCTCCATCTGATATCCAGTCCACATTGTTTTTTAATAATACCATAAAAACAGGACTTATAATATGTATTCCATTTGTCTTTCTTTTGTTCGCATCCCCATTTTCTCATAAAACTTTTCTGCTGAAGTATTTCCTGTCCATACATTCAATGTCACTTCATAGCAGCCCAGCTGCTTTGCTTCGTTTTTTACATATTCAAACAGGCTTTCACCAATATGCTGACCTCGTGCTTCCTGATCAATACACAGATCATCAATAAAAAGAGATTTAAATGGAACCATATTGTTTGAAAAAGGCTGCTCCCGTAATTGACAAAATGCATACCCTACGCAAACATCAGCCTCATTTACTGCAACATATATTGGTGTTTCTTTATTCTTCAAAATCTCTCTCAATTCGTCTATGGTATATTTTGTTGTACCCGGAATAAAAATATCAGGTCTTATATCTGCATGAATTTGCAGCACCTGTTTTAATAACTCTAGAATTCTCGGAATGTCTTTTTCTTTTGCGTCTCTGATCATCATTTTCGCTCTCCTTTTAACAGATTGATTTATCCGCATTTTCCCTCGCCAATCACAATATTTCTATTTCCAAAATAAGGAGATACCATCAACAATGTTTTATCTGGCATCCTCTTACAAACTCAACTGCATTTTTAATATCTTCATCATCTGGATGCCCTTTTGCAATTCCACCAACCAGTTTAAATGGACCAAATGTGTCATAACCCTTGCATCCGAATTTTCCGATCACCTTAGAATGCTTCTTACTCAAAATCTGCTCTATGGATTTATAGTTTGCATTTCCACCATAAGTACAAATCAGGAATACCTTTTTGTTGTCTGGTAAGTTTTTCTCCGCAAATCCCAATAATGATTGATGAAATTTCGAAAAATAGATTCCCGATGCAAAACCAATCATATCATAGCTGCTCAGATCTGCATTTGGCTGCTTTACAGCATCAATTAAACTGAACTGACACTCGTCTGCTATGCGCTTTACTAATTTTTCTGTATTTCCATGATGCACAGATGCATATACGATTGCTTTTCTCATTTGTTTTCCTTTCTGATAAAGTAAAGCGGACATTCCAGGTCCGCTTTGTTACTTGCTCATGAACGCAGTCGCTTCGTGACCTGTGTTCAAATTATCGAAGCTCCTATGTGTATGATGTCTTTATATTATCATATATAGCTTAACTATTCTATATTCTTCGGATCAAAATAACCTGTTTTTGCAGACATTTGAGTATGCAAATCAGAAAAAGATCCCTTTGCAAAGCGAATGGCTAAAACGCCTCCACTTTACTGGGATCTTTTCATGCATACAATATCAATGTACCTTGACGGTTAATCAGATTTTCCTGTCAAGCGGATATTCCAGGTCCGCTTCGCTACTTGATTCGGTTAAATACCATATTCACCAACTATGCCATCAATATCCGGCATTGGATCATCCGACAGCTGGCAGCTGTCCTTCTGTACCTGGGATTTATTTACAATTATATATGCACTGGCAAACTTCTGAATCACAAGCTGCAGCTGTTCATCAGTAGTATCCTCTGGCACCATGATAGTAACTGTGCTGTTCTGTAAGTTCACCCAGTCTGCTTCCATTACATCTGGATCAATCCCTTCCAGACAAATTGTTTCGATTCCTGTCAGCATTGCAAATGCTGTCATATTAAGATTCTCAACTCCGCTGCGAATGTGTATTTCCTTCAAATCTTCACATCCGATAAATGCACAACTGTCAATATTCTTCGCATTCACACAGAACTGCTCCAAACCTGTAGCTCCAAAACACTGTACCCCGATTCTGTTTACCTTTCCCTTCCACCATACGGTCTTCAAATTCTTACAGTAATTAAACAGGTAATTGTCCATCTCTCCAACCCCGTTCACAAAAATCACTGTTTTCAATCCCTTACATTCCTCAAATAAACCTTTATTCGTATTTTCCAGAGGTGCATAACAAATCACAGTTTCCAGATCATGGCAGTGGGTAAAAGCACTGTCCTCTATAGACTTCAATGTCTCCGGCAGAATCAGACAGCGCATTGGCAGCCACTCGCCTTCTTTCTGATTGGTTGCCATATCCGAATGCACATAATCTCTTGCACATTCAAAAGCATTATAAGAAATATTTTCTACCGGCACACCACCAATCGTACGCGGTATAATAACATCCACAGATGTTCCGATATACGCAGTAATCGTTCTGCTTGCTTCATCAAACTCAAACTCTTCTTCCGGTAATGCTTCATAAGGCATCTCTGTCAGGCACTCCACGGCTTCTTCCGGAACAGTTTCTTCTGCCCTTACCGGTACCGCAATTCCTGCCAGTATTGCGATTGCAATCACCACAGTCAATATCCTTTTCTTCATTCTGCTGCCCCCTTTCCACAATCAATATTATGCAATCTTTACATTATCAGAATATAGTAAAAGAATTTCATTGTCACTATCATTACAGCCAGTAAAATTATGTTTAATCCAATAATTTTCCTTTACGATATGATCTGACCCAAAAGAATAGGTACACTGAAATTTACAGGACGAAGCAAAATTGCGGAAATAAGAAGCGTTTCTCGATTTCATTTCTGATTTCGAAAAACGCTATTTAAATGGCGGGTTCTGAGGGTACCTTGCCATCATTTCTTACCGCAATCGTAATATCTTCCATCAGCGTTCCACTGTTTTGTGCCTAAACTGCATACAATGTAACATCTTTATCCTGAATCGGATATGAACTACCTGGCATATAAATTATTTGTGCGTAAGCATCTTCATTGGTGGCAGGATCAATTACATTGGTATTTCGTGTTTCTGCCCAGCCCAGCAATATATGATTTGCTCGATTCATACTTGTCCCATCCGGTAGCCTGATTGCTTTGGCATCATAACTTCGTATCGGAGCAGGGCATATTCCCTCCCCACCGTTAAGATCAAAACAAATCGTTCTTCCGAAAGGTATGATTTCCTCTTCTTTATAGCTGGAAACAATGTATTCCTTATACGGATCCTCCATTGTTATAAGCGCAGCCATTGTTTCATTCTGAAGAGCAATCACTTCTTTTTCCGTCATAGAAGTCCTGAAATCATCCACATTGATAAAAGAAAAGCCTGTTTCATTTCCGTTTTCTATCACAAAGTAAAGTTCTTTTCCAATATAATTTTCCAGTTGATCATAGATTCGAATAAGTGAAAGTCCTGCGTCAGGATCCTTTGGCATCTATTTTTTTAAATTTGGTTCTAAAGAAATACGGAGAATTACCTCCAACCTATCAGGTTGTTGGTTTTGACGATTCACCGATTGCGTCAGAATACCTTATACCATTCAGCACGATACATCAGCAAATCGATGTTCTTACTAAAGAAGCCATGGATATCCTCGTCATGCAGATGAAAAACCGTAAAAAGCGTCGCCCAGCTATTATGGAGACCCCCATTCACAAAACAGTACTACCCACTCTAATTAAACGTGAGACAACCATTTTTTAGTTTTTATCCAAAAGTCCCGGAATCCACATTACTGACATTCCGGGACTTTTAACACGACAGCTGTTGACTGCCGGAAATGGTTAATTTGCTTCGTTTTTTACATATTTAAACTATTATTTGCGAATATCTACAAGTCCATTTTTTAGTATATTTTCAGAAAACTCATACGAGGCTCCATCACCGGTTACATTAAGATACAGATTTTCCAGGTCATTTTCATTTACGATCCAGGCCATGTTCAGCTGCACGCTTTCATCTGGCTTTATAGAGGAAATGTAGTTTCCGCCATTGCCATAATTTTCAGAGACATTATAATAAACCATTTCTCCGGTCTTTGCCATGCCATCCCAGGTGATGCGGTCATAGCCATCGCCGGACTGTTCCGTTGGAACGTAAATCTGTACTCTTCCATTTTCCTTTGTCATGGTTAGCAAAGCACCAAGATAAAGCATATGGTCGATTTCCTCATCTGAATTGTTTGTATAGGTCACTGTGGCATAAACCAGTTTCTGGTTCACAGCTTCTGACTTCACAATCTCATCCAGGGAATTGATTCCATCACCAGATTTTACATAATTCAATGTATTTGCAGACAGTTTTCCATCAGCCCCAATTGCTTCTGTCCATTCCTCCGGTATTTTGTCAGGCTCAAGAAGCTGAAGGTCATCTGCGATCTGGATGGAATCCACCTTTGCAGAAATGGTTTTCGTCAGATACTCACCATTTGTGTCTTCCCCAGTCGCATTCAGATCAAAGGTGTCACCGATCTGGTAAACAGGCAGCTCCTTCTCATTTACAGAAGTGATTATTTCATCATCATCATTTTCTATCTTTTCAGCTATCATGTCTTCACTCCAGGTAGGCATCCCGGCAGTTTTTACCATAGTTGTGTTTCCCGTAATCACCAGATTCTCAGCCACCTTTATGGCATCCTCTTTTGATACGTCATCTCCTATGTAGATCATAATCACACGGTATAAATCCGGGCAGACAAGGTAAATTCTCTGGTTAAAAGTTCCACTTTTGGCGATGCTATTATACTTTAGGTATACTCCCTGATATTCTCCAAATGTACGCTCCTCGCTATCAATAACATTCTGATCCTGCACAACCTGTCCCAGATCATTTTTATCCAACAGAACAGATGCAAAGCTAAACCCGCCGGTCTGTTCATGTTCCGGATACTGAAGATGATACTCGTCATTCCAGCTCATGCCTTTTGGAATGTATCTGGCAAACAGATTTACCTCTGGAACCTCATCTGGAAGCATGGTTTCCTTTGCCATGCTATCGGCATCAATTTTAACCGCTACACCATAAGCGCCCTGCTTCTCCAGAAACCAGTGATACAGATTTACACCTGCATATGCTGCTGTGGAAACTGCCAGCGTACAAGCAGCTGCTACAGCTGCGATTTTGGGAATCGTCCATGTTTTTCTTCTTTGAAGATTCATCACCTTTGTATCCTGTATCTGCTTTGCAACCTCATTTTGAATCATTTTATGGATAAAATCCGGTGTTTCGGGAATATCGCTTTTCATATCTTCTAATCTCATACCAGCACCTCCTGCAATTCCTGCCTTAATTTTCCCCTTGCCCTTGCAAGTCTCTTCTGAACAGCACCTTCCGATATTTCAAGGATCTGGGCGATTTCTCTTACGCTGAAATCTTCTATGTAATACAAAATAACGGGCAAACGCAGCTCCTCTTTTAAGGAATTTACAGCGGCATACAATTCGCTGTAATCCTTTGACTTTTCTGATTCCATTTCCAGTCTGTCCTCCAGATCTTCAAACGAAATAAACTTACTGGACTTACGTACGAGGTTGTAACATTCGTTGATCAAAATTCGGATCAACCAGGTACGGGCATATTTATCGTTTTTTAATGTGTCTATTTTGGAAAAAGCTTTTACAATTGTCTCCTGGATAGCATCTGCACAGTCCTGGTCACTGAATAAGATTGTTTTTGCAGTTGAGTATAATTGTCTTTCCGAATCCAGGATCAGATTTCCCAGTTGTTCTTTTGTCATTTAAATACCACCTCTTTTTCATGCCGGCCAGCTTTTTCTTTACATCTATTAGACGCATAGAAAACAAAAATATCCCCCAATAATTCATTTTCGCATAAATAATTATGATAAGCTGACTATGCAAATGCTAAACTAACAGTCCAAAAAAAACTAAACTAATTGTACTCTTGATACCTTCCTTATTTGCAAATTTGCAGTAAAATATAGATATAAAGAAAAAGGGAGGTACCAAAGATGAAATTATCACTTTCTGCAAATATAAGCAAGTTGCGAAAAGAACACGCTATGACACAGGAGCAGTTAGCGGAAGCTTTAGGCGTTACCTTTGCATCTGTCTCAAAATGGGAACGGGGTGTGGCGACGCCGGAATTAAACCTGATTGCGGAGATGGCAGATCTGTTTGAGGTGTCTATCGATGCGCTTATCGGATACCAGTTTAGAAACAATAACAGAGAAACTGTAATTACAAGGCTGAAGCAGTATTCTCACGACAGAGATACTGAGGATGTTTTTTCTGATGTTGAAAAGGCATTACAGTGTTATCCGAATTGTTTTGATGTTGTTTATTACAGTGCCAGAATCTACCGTTTAAGAGGACTGACGCAAAAGAATGCTGCTTATTCAAAAAAGGCGCTTTCCCTTTGTGAACGTGCATGTATACTGATCGGACAAAACAAAGATCCGGAGATAAGTGATGTTTCTGTTCGCAGGGAAATGGCTGAAATCCATTTTGCGCTTGGGGAATATGACAAAGGAATTGCATTATTGAAAGAGAACAATCCATGTCGGCTGAATCACTCTTCGATTGGAATGGTGCTTGCGTCCTCTTGCAATGATCCGGAGGGAGCACTTCCCTTTTTATCGAGGGCATTATTAGATTTAACTGTGACGCACTTTGAAATTGTGGTGGGATATATGAATGTTTTCTGTAAGACAAAAGATTATGCAAATGCTCTAGCTCTTGTGGATTGGGCTCTTGCCTTTTATCCCGGGCTAAAAGATCCCGAAAAACAGGGATATATGGACAAAAGCGAAGCATTTCTTTGGGCACTGCGAGCGGATGTTCTGCTGTCGCTGTGTAAAAAAGAAGAAGCAATCAACAGCCTTCGGCGAGCAAAGGATGTTGCATTGCACTTCGACGAATCACCAAATTACGATGTTTCAAGTATCCGATTTGTTTTCTGTAAGACTCCTGCAAGCGCTTTTGATGATTTTGGTGATACTGCCATGATTGGGGTTGATGAATTTATCAAAAGCCAGGAAAAAAGCGAGCTGAGCAATTTATGGAAGTGTGTCAGGGATGAATAACAATTACAAAGCCAAATGAAAAACTATACTGTGCAGTTTTATAAAAAGGGGGGCATGCTTTACGATTTTGCAATATACAACACACCTAATGTGCCAGGTCCACAATGACTTGATATAACACCACCTGCCCTGGTTTCCAATATCTCATCAAAAACGCCAAGCTCTTCCAGATAAGCCCGCACTTTCTCTACAGTTTCCTGTTTACAGCCAGAATGTGTTATGAATACACGTTCTGGTCTCGCATTTTTTAAATCTTTTTCCATATCTTTAACATAGTCCATGATAACAGAATTAATTTTCCCCCGGTATTTCTTAGAAGCATTCATGGCGCCATTTTCTACTACAATCCTGGGATGCAGTTTTAAAATACCTCCGGCCATAGCCGCTACTGCATTGCAGCGTCCACCGCGGTATAAATAGGTGAGGGTATCAACCACAAAGCTTGCTCGCACATTTGGCTTTAGCCTCTCTATCTCAGAAACAATCTGGGAAGCTGTCCGGTTATTCTTTGCCATAATTGCAGCCTCTATTACAAGAAGACCGATACCTGTAGAAAGATTTGCAGAATCGATTACCTTTATCCTGTCAGAAGCCCCCAGCTCTTCAGCAGCAAGGCGCATCACATTTCCAGAGGTGGACATACCTGCTGAAATAGAAAAGCAGACAATTTCCCTTCCAGCCTCTGCATATGGGCGGAAAAGTTCCATGGCATCTGCCAGGGCAGGAGCAGAAGTTTTAGGCGTTGTCTTATTTGCGTCAGACCAGGTATAAATCTGATCCGGGGTAATGTTTTTTCCATCCTCATATTCCTTATCACCCAGAAGAATATGAAGCGGAAGAATGTCAATATCATATTTTCTCAATAATTCCTGCGAAAGGTCGCAGGTACTGTCTGAAATAATTTTTACCATATTTTTTCTCTCCTTAATAATCCCGATTCATTTTCTATCAGATTCCCGGCCTACAAGAGCCAGAAATTTTTTATCAGACTGTATTCCCTGTGTCAGAAATCTTCCATCTCTGAATAGTGCATACGTTGTCACCGGTGCAGGAACGTTCTGTGCGGCTTCTCTGCTTGTAACATGAATTACCCTGAAAGAAATATTGTGTTCTTTTGCCACTTCCGCCACACGGGGCACCCAGTAACAGGTAAAGGGACATTGATCTGTATAGTAAAGAACAAATCCTTCCTCTTCTACTTTCGGGTGTCTTGCACATTCTTTGAATTTTGGCGGCTCAGTATCTGTGTCAAATGGTAAATACATAAGAGTGATTCCGCAGTCCGAAGTATCTGCAACAGAAAATCCCTTAAATTTTAAATACTTCGGGTCTGCCAGAAATTCTTTCTTTCGCCCTTCTGAAGACAGAATACAGATTCCCTTTTTCCCTTGTTCTTTTGCATCACGAATGCATTCATTCAGCAAATCATTGGAATAGCCGTGTCCCTTCATGGAACCGGAAACCCATAAGCAGT
Source organism: Ruminococcus sp. 1001136sp1_2201st1_G3_2201SCRN_220225 (assembly GCF_040924365.1). NCBI lineage: Bacteria > Bacillati > Bacillota > Clostridia > Eubacteriales > Oscillospiraceae > Ruminococcus > Ruminococcus sp. 1001136sp1_2201st1_G3_2201SCRN_220225. The sequence continues at coordinate 43,476 of NZ_JBCOME010000002.1, forward strand.
TAATATATATATATCCGTCTGCATCAATGGGCACCCATGCATTTTCTGCAGGAATATATTCAATAAAACACTTTCCGCGCTCTGCACTCCGATAAAAAACCAGTCCTTCTTCAAAACGCTGTTTTAACCACTCTTTTTTTACGATACTGTTTTTTCCTGACATAGCACAGCAGATATGTTCCTTGTCAATGTTTTCTTTTGTAATTCTAATATAATGCATAATATCACCTTTCCCAGATATCATGATTGCTTAAATAACCTTGATCTGACACGCTTTCATGGCTTCCAGAGCCAGTTCATGACTCTCTGGCGTTACTCCTGCGCAACAGAGCGAATCTACAATGATTGGCACTTCCGGCAAAAATGGCTTCCAAAGGTAGGTTTATCAATGGGACCAGATTCCAGAAGCTCTGCAATCTCCTCCCTGATTTCCCAACCATAGGTACCGCGGATGCAATGCTCTACAGGAAGCCATATGAAATACGGCATGTTTTCTAAAAAGCCTATTTAAGCTAACTATACCACGTTATTGAGATTTCGTATACTGCAATAGGCTGATTTCAGCGTATATATTTTTGAAATTTTATATTTTCTATTGCATAAAAATAAGCCATTCAGTCAGAATTGCATCCAACCAAATGGCTACTTATATCAGTTTTCTCCTGCCATTTTTTTTGACATACCCCAATAAAACACAGCGCAAAATACCAGAGCAAAAACAACACCAAATACATTCTGAATCACTCTGAGGCTGACTGCACCCTTTAATCCATAACTCTCTGCAGCGATAGCCAAAGCGCCAAATGTATTAAATACAGCCTGCCAGCCATATTTTGCAGAAAATCCCACACCGATTCCACCAAGGATTCCTATGTATGCATAGATGGATGACGGAAGCAGGAAATACAATGCTGTAAAACAAAGAACTCCTGCAATATTTCCCACAATTCTTTTCTTCACTCTGTACTGCATGTCTTCCATAAACGGTAAGATCGCTGACATAGCTGCAATACCTGCCCACATTGCACGTGGCATTTTAAAAAGCTCTGCAATACAAAGTACAGCCGGTACACACAGGATCTGGCATAACTGCCATTTTGTCCTGGAAGAAGAGAGATCAAATTCCTGCAGTACATCCTGTATCTTTCTTTTATAAACCCGGTTTCTGTGATTCCGATAAAATACCAGACAGGTAAGTACAGCTCCTGCTGCCATTCCCACCAGTCTCATCTCATAGCTTTTCCCTGTTACGTCATATCCATACAGCAACAGATATCCAAGAACGAGTGTGGACTGATTAAACATAAATGGATTATGACAGCCGAACAGAATCAGCACTGCCAATGCAGCAATATTTAACAGCATTCCCGGTACCGGGGAAAGCTGATTTGCCAGATGTGGACACACAGTCATAACTGCGAAAAACAAAGCCAGAAGTATGGTAGACTGTCCGGTATGGATTCCGAGATCGGCATTTCGAAATACCATAAGACATAATAAGACAACGACACCTACAATACTGTTCTCATTTCCAAGCAGAATGCTGAAAATAGTAACAAATAAAAAACAAAACGCCATTGTGACCGCTACCTTCGCCATATATACAAACAGATGATAGATTTTTTCTTTTGCGGTCTCACTTTTTTTCAGCAGGTCTTTTGAACCTGCCTGATTCAACTGAAGTTCCTGATAAAATGTCATATAGCACCTCCCGTTTTTATGCAAATAGGCATTTTATCACAAACAGGAAGGTAATTCAAGAATGATTTTTAAGGAAATAATTACCTGGCCAGACTATTGCTTTCAATTCTGATCATACGATATCCGATTCCAATATGCGTCTGGATATATTGCACACCATTTTTTTCTGGTTCCAGTTTTTTTCGAAGTGTTGCCATAAAAACGCGGAGGGAAGCAATATCATTTTCAGAACACTGTCCCCAGATCTGCTGGGTAATAAATGTATGTGTCAATACTTTTCCCACATTACGGGATAAAAGGCAGAGCAGCTTATACTCAATAGGAGTCAGATGTAATTCTTCACCCTTCAGATATGCACAGCCAGCCGAATAATCGATCTCTAATTCACCATTTTTAAAAACAGAGGTTTCCTGCTGTTCTCCGGTCTGCGTTATTGCAAGTCTCCTTTGCGTAACACGAATACGCGCAAGCAATTCCTCCACGGAAAACGGTTTTGTAATATAATCATCTGCACCAGCGTCCAGTGCTTCAATTTTATCTGTATCCTCACTTCTGGCACTGATCACAATAATCGGCATGTTCGACCAGGTACGGATTTTCTTTATTACCTCTACCCCTTCCATATCTGGAAGCCCGAGATCAAGAAGAACAATATCCGGATGATGAGAGGAAGCTTCCAGAATGGCCGAAGAACCATTCTCTGCTGCCAGATATTTATAGTCATGTGTTTTTAGCGTCGTAATGATCAGATTTCTTATAGGTCTGTCATCCTCAACCACCAGAATTAATGTTTTATTCATTCAATGTCACCTCACTTAAAGGTAAAGTAAAAGTAAAATTACATCCATGGGGATCATGGTCCGTCAGAATCAGGGTTCCGTCATGGGATTCTATAATAGAGTGACAAAGCGCCAGCCCCAGTCCCAGACTTCGGTGACTATCCGCAACTGTTGTTTTGCCGGTATAAAACATCTGGAAAATATGCGGCTTCATTTCTTCCGGAATCCCAGGTCCATTATCCTCCACGCTTATCTGCGCTTTTCCATCTGTTTTAGTTCCCCGGATGCTGATTACAGTACCTGGCGGCGTATATTTTATGGCATTGTCAATTAAATTTACCAGAACCTGTATAATAAGGCGGACATCCATACGTGCAAGAACAAGTTCTTCACAGTCAGTTACGATTTTATAATCGTCATGCTTCCGGCTGATATGCCGCAGAGCCTCTGCGATCACCTCATCAAGCAGCTGATCTGTAAATTTGAATTTCAGTCTTCCATCATTTAGCCTGGTAATGGAAAGCAGATTCTCCACAACTCCGATCAGCCATTCAGAATCATCATAAATGTCCGTATAGATCTGATGCTTTGTAGCTTCATCCAGCCGTTCACTGTTGCTAAGAAGCATGTCTGCATTGCCTGAAATGGAGCAAAGGGGAGTTCGAAGATCATGGGAAATTGCCCGAAGAAGATCTGCCCGCAACTGTTCGTTTTTTGCTATCACTGCATTTTTCTCTTTTTCCATGGCATTTTGTGCGTTTTCCATTGCAAGTGCACATTCATTTATCACGGACAGCAGGATACTGTATTCAAAAGAGTCCAGTGTTTCTTTCTGCAGCGGTATTCCTATTACTCCATAAACATTGTTCCCGCTCCGGATTGCCAGATATAAGCATTTGGCCTGTGGAAAATGATGTGTGGATGCACCGGCACGCTGTCTGTTTTCATAGGCCCATCTGGCTATCTTCAGTTCTTCAGGTGTTAAAAAATCTTCCGCGTCCTCTTTTTCCTCTCCAGAGAAAAGCTTCCCTTCTGATAATGCTCCATTTTCTACTACATATGCTGTAATATTACGATTCAGCAGGCGAAGGAGCTGTGTACAGGTAACATCAAGAATCTCTATCTCTCCTTTTGCTTTCTGCAGCAAACGGTCTGTATCAAACAAAATCTGTGTACGAAAAGCAAGCTGTGCAGAAAGCTTTGCATGTGTTTTCAGCTTTGCCGCAAGTGCCCCTGTAAGTACGGATGAAATTAGCATTATGAGAAAGGTCACCGGATAACCCACTGCATAGGTCTGAAAAGACATCCTTGGTTCTGTCAGAAAAAAGCAAAATAAAAAGACACTTAAGAAAGAACCGGCTACACTGCATAGATAACCATCTGTCACAATGGAAGTAAGCAAAACCCCCAGAATGTATATGGTTACAATATTCGTGTCCGTGAAATCCAGCTTCTGAAACAGCAGACCAATCAAAGTACATACTGCAAATATAAAAACTGTCAGAAAATAATCCTTTGCAGACGGTTTTTCCATATACCATGTAAATGACCGTTTCTGGTAGTTTCCTGTTTTGACCGTATCCGGAATAATATGGATATCAATATCCGGTTCGTCTGTTTTTTTATTATCCTCTTCAATTCCCAGACTCATCCTGCCAGTCCCCTTTTTCTGCCTTTTTTGCAATTATATCATGCGACTGTATTATGGTCAAAATTCTTTTTTTCATACCCGGACTGTCCATCAAAAATTATAATTTCAGCTTCCTTATATTCAATTTTACACTCATGAATCTCTCTTAACAATTCTTCATCTGAAAGAGTATTCAAAAACAATGTCTTCGATGACTGCTGTTTTTCTTCCATATTTTCCTGAATTTCGCCCCAAAACTGATCTGCTTTATTTGCAATATAAAATCCAAGTCCAAACATACAAAATACAGTAACTGCCAATATTCCTTCTGCCATTGTCTTCACCTCTATAGCAGCCTCTCCATAACAAATGACTATATTCTGAAACATTTCTGAAGGGCTCTGTATTCTCCTAACACCAGTAATTTATGATTCTCTTCAAAATACGTATCCGGTGAAATTGCAATACCAAATTCTCCTTCATTTTTTACTGCCAGAATATTAATATTGTAGCGTTTTCTGATATCCAGTTCTCCTACTGTTTTTCCAACCCATTCTTCCGGCACTTCCACTTCAAAAATCGCATGGGATGCATCCACCTCCATATAGTCGAGGATGTGATCATCTGTGTAACGGATCGAGGCCCACTTTGCAACCTGCTTTTCCGGGTAAACCACTTTATCCGCACCATTACGCAAAAGGAATTTTTCCTGAACATCACGCTCAGCCCTGGATATCACCAGTTTCGCTCCCAGTTCTTTCAGAAGAGAAGTTGTTTCAAGAGAATTCTGAAAGCTTCCTCCAATGGTTACAAAACAGATATCGTAATTTCCTATTCCAAGGGAACGTAAAAATTCAGCATTGGTACTGTCACCAATCTGCGCATTGGTCACAAATGGTAATGCTTTATCTACTCTCTCCTCATTCCAGTCAACTGCCATAATTTCATGTCCCAGCTGATTCAGCTGCTTAGCAATATGTCTTCCAAATCTTCCAAGTCCAATAAGCAATACATTTTTCATAATTATATTTTCTCCTTCTTATCCAACTGTTATTTTCTCCAGAGGCAGTTTTGCATTTCCCCTGTTTCTTCTTGAAAGCACCGCATAAATCAGAGTCAGACCACCTACACGCCCCAGATACATCAGTATAATCAGCACAATTTGCGAAAACATATGAAGCTTCGGTGTAATTCCCAGTGTGAGTCCTACTGTTCCCACAGCTGAAGCAGCTTCATACAGGCAGTCTAAAAGAGGAAGCTCTTCATATACACTGATTGCAAGTCCGCCGCAAAAAAATAACGTAAAATAAAGCATGGCTATTGTCGCCGCATTTTTTATCACATGGTATTCCAGCCTCCTGCCAAAAGCCCCTGCATTTTCCTGGCTTCGGAATGTGGCAATTGCATTTAACAAAAGAACTGTAAACGTTGTGGTTTTCATTCCACCAGCTGTAGAACCAGGTGAACCGCCAATCAGCATTAACAATATCATAACAGCTTTTGAGGCTTCACTCATCTTTGAAATATCAATCGTGTTAAATCCGGCAGTTCTTGTAGTTACCGATTGGAACGCCGCAGCTAATAAGCGATTCCCTGCGGATAGATTTTTCAAATCACAGGTGAAGAAAAAAATGATCGGAATTAAAATCAAGCATGCAGTAGTCACAAGGATAATCTTGCTTTGCATGCGATAACGTTTAAACTTCATTTTGTTGGTATAAATATCGTCCCAGGTGAGAAAACCGATTCCCCCTATGATGATCAGAAGCATAATCACTACATTTACAAGAACATTTGCAGAATACCCGGTCAGAGAGGGAAAAGGATTTGCAGATGTTCCCAGAATATCAAATCCTGCATTACAAAAAGCGGAAATAGAATGAAAGACTGACAGCCAGATTCCCTTTCCCTTGTAATCCCATAAAAAAACCGGCAGCAGTAACACTGCCCCTGCAGCTTCAATCAAAAATGTCCCCTTTAAAATAAACCTTGTCAATCTGACGATTCCGCCAACCTTAGGCGCGGAAATCGCATCCTGCATGGTACTTCTCTGCATAAGGGATATTTTTTTACCGGAAAGAAGGGAAACAGATGCAGCCACCGTTACCACTCCCAGACCGCCTATTTGTATGAGTATAAGAATAATCGTCTGTCCTGCCAGAGACCAGTAGCTTCCGGTATCCTTTACTACAAGCCCGGTTACACATACCGCCGAAGTGGCTGTAAAAAGAGCCTCATGAAACGGAGTTGGTATTCTATCTACAGATGAAAATGGAAGCATTAAAAGAATGCTTCCCAAAAGGATCACTCCTGCAAATCCCAGAATTATTAGCTGAAAAGATGTCAGATGTTTTTTCTTATATGATTTTTCCGGCATAAATGATCAAAACTCCTTACGAATGATTACTTTTTTGTTGCACCCATTATATATAATTGCCTTTAAAGATGGTATAAGAGTATCTGATTCTGTATTAAGATTGTATAAAGATGTGTTTCCGCCATATTCAGCCTGAATTCGGTTGCCGTAGCAAAAAAATAAGCCATTCAGTCAGAAACATATCCAACCAAATGGCTTTTATTCTTATCTTCTATCCAGTATTTTATCAAATCGTCTGAAGAAAGTTGAAGTTGTAATGATTGCTGCCAGTATATCGCTGATTGGTTCAGCCAGAAAAACGGCAAATACCTTATTCTGAATGAAAAGCGGCAGAATAAAGATCAGCGGAATCAACAGGATCAGTTTTCTTAAGCATGCAAGCAGCAGACTGACTTTCGCCTGTCCCAGTGCCATAAAGCTCTGCTGACAGGAAACCTGAAATCCCAGTGAAAAAATACCTGCCATATAGATTCTCAGTGCCCATGCGGTATACGTGATCAGATCCGTATCATTAGAGAAAATACCTGCAAAGAGCCTGGGAAACAGAAGCATGATCAGCCAGAAGCAGCCGGTAAAAACCGTGCAGACTGTAAACTGCGTAAAAAATGCTTTTTTAACACGCTCTTTATTGCCGGCACCGAAATTATAACTCATGATCGGCTGTCCGCCCTGGCATATTCCCTGCAGCGGTAAGGTTGCAAGCTGGCTGACACTTGTGATAATAGTCATGGCTCCAACCGCAAGATCTCCGCCATATCTTGAAAGGCTGGAGGTGAAACTGATGGACAGAATACTTTCTGTGGACAACATGACAAAAGTGGATATTCCAAGCCCCAGGCATGGTAAAATAATATTTTTTTGTAATTTGAAATTCTCTTTCCTGAGATGGAGAATGGTCTTTTTTCCTGACAGGAAACGAAGAATCCAGATAGCACCAACAGCCTGACTCAAAACAGTAGCAATTGCAGCACCGCTTACGCCCAGGTCAAATACAAAAATAAAAACAGGATCCAGAATAATGTTGATCACCGCACCGATCACAGTAGTCATCATACTGATCTTTGCAAATCCCTGTGTGGTGATAAAAGGATTCATTCCCATTACGATCAGGACAAAAATACTTCCCAGTATATAAATTCTTGCGTATGACACTCCATAAGGAAGGGTCTTATCACTGGCACCAAACATTGTCAGAAGCTGTGGAGCGAAAGCGAAAAAAATCACCGTAAGGGCCACAGCCATAAGAATAAGAAGCGAAAAACAGTTTCCAAGAATCTTTTCCGCTGTCGCATTATCCTTTTTTCCCATGGAAATTGCAGCTCTGGGAGCACCTCCTGAACCTGCGAGCATGGCAAAGGCATTAATCAGCATAAGAATTGGCGTAAATAACCCCACACCGGTTAATGCTGCCGCGCCAACACCGGGAATGTGTCCAATATAAATACGGTCTACAATGTTGTACAAAAGATTAATGATCTGTGCCACAACAGCAGGAATTGCAAGCTGCGCCAAAAGACGTGGGATTTTTTCCGTTTCCATTGCCTGTGTATTAGATTTACTACTCATATCTGTTTTCTCCTGACAAATTTTTTGACATAAACCAATAAAATATAAACGAATTATGTCTTCTGATTTTAACTCATATATTTGTCAATATCAAGCTTCTTTTCTGATTTTGCAACGATCAAGGATGCAGCTGTTGCTCATTGCACGCATCCTTCCTCCACTGATCAACAGCCTGTTTACAGCTTATGTTTTCTCCTCCAGATACAATCCTTAAGTACATTTACAAGCCTTGCCGGTTCAAGGGGTTTGGTAAGATGCTCATCCATGCCAGATATCCGGCTGTTTATAATGTCTTCTGCAAATGCATTGGCACTCATGGCAATAACCGGTACGCGCTCTGCATCTGATCTTTTCATGGAACGAATTCTCCGGGCAGTATCCCAGCCGTTTAAGTTTGGCATCATGATATCCATTAAAATCACGTCATAATACCCTGGCTCGGACTTTTCAAATTTCCCAATTGCCTCCAGTCCGTCTTTGGCGCAATCCACAAGAAGCCCGTTATCTTCCAGGATAAAGCTGGCGATTTCCCTGTTCAGCTCATTATCATCAACTACTAATGCCCGGAGACCTTCAAGGGAAATCGTATTCTGGTCCTTTACAAAATCTTCCAGTTTCCGGGCTTTTTCTGCTTCTCCGATTTTGAACGGAATTGTCATGATCACAGTTGTGCCGGTTCCCTCTTTACTTTCGATCCGGATCGTGCCGCCCATTCTGTCTGCCAGCTTCTTTGCAATGGGAAGTCCCAGTCCGGTGCCTTCATATTTCGACCGGCTGGTTTCCTTCTCCTGGGCAAAAAGGTCAAACGCATGTGCCACAAACTCCTGGCTCATACCAGGACCATTATCTGCACAGCCAAATTCATACACTACCCGCTTTTCATCTGCAAACTTCTCTTTACACCATACATGGATTCTTCCGCCTGGTTCTGTAAATTTCACCGCATTATCAGAAATCGCATTCAGAAGCCGTTCCAAATAAACAGAATTTCCGGTTAATAATATATGACTTAGCTCTGATTTTTCCCAATCCACAATGCATTCTATATTTTTCTCAGCTGCCTGAAGCTGCTTTTCTGTGTTGATCCTGCTCAGGATTTCTGTCAGATCAAAAGTAAGCTCCTGATCAACAATATCTCCCGACTCCAGTTTATTCATATCCAGTATATCGTTTACAAGGGAAACCAGATATCTGGAGGAATCCATAATCTTATCCCTGCATTTTTGTTGTATTTCAGGGTCATTGGGATAACGGTTTGCCAGTTCAACCATGCCTATGATCCCATTCATAGGAGTTCGGATATCATGGCTCATATTAGACAGAAACCTGGTTTTAACCGCCGCATCCTTCTTTGCTTCTGCAACCTGGTATATAAGAGTCTGCTCCCTTCTCTTCGCATCACTGATACTTCGAATCGCACAAAGAACATGGGTCAGGCGGCCAGTCTCATCCCTTTTCTTCTCAATAAAGCGCAGACTATGCCAGCTTCCATCCTTCATCCGGTATTCCATAACGACGGATTCTTCGTCTTTCATTCGTTCCGGCAGTGTAGAGATATCTGTAAATTTTTCAAAAGCATCCTGATACTCTTCTGCCACCAGTCCACGGCAAACTCTTTTGTTGTTTTCAGACAGAGTACCTGAATGAATATATTTCAGATGCTCCACATCCCTGTTGGAAATTTCCTCAAAATAATCCGCCTGGATATCAATTCTGGAAATATATTGGTACGTTCTGGCAATGGAGGAAATGATCTCATTTCCTAATCTGGCCTCATTCAATGCTTTTTGCAGTTTCTCCTGGATTTCCTTTTCTTTGTAAAGGATACTGTCTATATTGCGATATCCAAGAAAAGCATCAAAGGTCTCATCATCTGTCTTTCCCTTCACTACATAGGCTTCATAATAGCTATCTTTCCCTTCCTTTGAAACACTGTGGTAATGGTAAGTAAACTTCTCTTCATGTAAAAGCCTTCTTTTCATATTTGCGCAAAGATGCCAGTCTATAAACTCTTCTTTCTCTTCATCCAGAATAAAATTGTCTGCATATCTTCTCACATATTCATCAAAATTTTCAGGCGGATGGGGATCTTTCTCCGCCAGCTGCCTGGCATTGGTATTCGCATCCAGTCTCAGTATTTCATATTTGCCGGAATTAAGATCTATCCGGTATAAAGATACATACTCGGGCAATAATCTGCTTAAAACATATTGTTCTTTCACCGGATAATCATTTACATCCTGCCTTTGATCGTCTGTCTTTGTTTTTTCTCGTGAAAGCATAATACCGTTTTAAATTTATCCTTTCTTTTGCTGTTAACATTTGTTTTTGCATGCCAGGCATAAACCACCACGGACGTTTCTGGTGGAGCCGCATAACTTGCAAATCTCTGTTATTTCCGGCTTCCAATCGCTGTCCAGCCTCTTCAGGCCTCCGCTGACCTGATCCAACGCTTCATCATCCAGCTCAACAGCTGCCTGACTCATAGGCTTCATGCTCTCTTTTTTGTCATTCACTTCTTTCATAATAGTTTCCTCCTGTATATGATTTTAATATGATTTCACTTTTTACTATAGTAATTATACAAGTTTTTACTTGTGTCTTCAACTGTTTTTTGGCATTTTAGCCAAAACGTTACTGGTCACTCCGTGACTAGTACATCGAAAATTAAGTATCTGCTATATTGACGCAGGATGATTTCGTGCCGCAATTCTCGGGTTTTCTGTGAACCTTGTTCACAAAAAACGCCTCGCGGAAATAATATCTCTGTTTATTCACGCCTGCTTCGTCTGTACTCCATAGCCGTCATACCGCAAGATTTCCGAAAACTCTGCGCCAGATAGCTCTGGGAAGAAAAGCCTGCAAGATGGGCAATGTCAGAAATATCGTGATCTGTATTTTCCAGAAGATTTTTGCAAACCTCAATCCTGCGCCGGTTCAGATAGTTAATGGGAGAAATCCCATAATATCGGGTAAACTCGTGGCTTAGATAATACTTGTTCAGATGACTTAATGCAGCCAGCTGATCCAGATTGATGTCCTCCCCATAGTTAGAATCCAGATAGCGCTTGATCTGTGCACACTCTTTACTTGGATGAAAAGAAGGCACCAGCTGAAAGCCGGAATCTGTAATCCTGCGAAGCTGGGCAATAAGAATGGAAAGCGTGTGTCTGCAAATCTCTTCATAACCCTCTTTTTTTTCATCTAATTCCTGAAAAAGGGAGTGAAAATAAAACAAAAGATCTGTATTAATCTTCCGGCAGTTGAAAATCTGGAATTCCTTCTGATCCCGGAAAGAAAAACTGATTCCATCCACTCCTACAGTATAATAAGAAAGGGGCGCAGCGCTCTGAGAAGCTTCCGTGTGCAGGATATGTGGATTGATAATGACCAGATCATCCCTGGCAATGGAAAAGCGCTGATTTTCTATAAGAAATTCGCCGCTTCCTCTGGAAACATAAAAAAGCTCCGTAAAAGCATGGGTATGAGGAATGCTGGGCCAGTCCTCTTCGTATCTGGAGGATGAGGCATTCACCAGAACTGCTTCTGTAGAAAGTGGATTATCATTGGAAAAAGAAAAGGAACGTGTACTCATAGATTCTCCTTACGTATCATAAACTATAGTTTGTTGTCTGCGCTGTCAGCTCCCGATATTTCGAATACAGTGTCTGCAAGCAGCAATGAAAAAAGCTCGCACACTTAGAGTACCATGAAACGGAAAATACAGCAAGATTTCTAAAAACCATAGCAACAACTCTGTTGAAAAACAGCTGTCAAAAACGTATTCTTATATTATAGGAAAAACAACCATCAAACAATATTAACAACCTTTGTAAATAAAAAAGAGAAAAGCGAGGTCGCAAAATGGAACAGAAAAAAGGCAGAGTTACCATTCCTACCAACCTGGATGTGGTAAAGGAAACACTGGATATTATGAATGAGTGGGGCGCAGATGCCATCCGTGACTGTGATGGAACCGAATTCCCACAGGAGCTGAAGGACACCGGTGCGAAAATCTACGCTACCTACTATACCACCCGAAAGGACAATGCCTGGGCAAAGGCTAATCCGGATGAGATCCAGCAAATGTACATTATGAGTTCTTTCCACACTGCAACATCAGACAAACTGGAGATCCACCTTATGGATCACCTGTACCCGGATATGCTGAAGGTGAACACACGCGATGATATCACAAAGTGGTGGGAAGTGATCGACCGCACCACAGGAGAAGTGGTTCCGGCAAGTCAGTGGCATTATGAAGAAGCGAGCGGAAATGTGGTAATTACACCTGTAAAACCGTTCCATGAGTATACCGTCAGTTTCCTGGCTTATATTATGTGGGATCCGGTGCATATGTACAATGCAGTGGTAAACGACTGGAAAGATGTAGAGCCGCAGATCACATTTGATGTGCGCCAGCCAAAAACAAGAGCTCATTCCCTGGAGCGCCTCCGCAGATTCCTTGACACCCATCAGTATGTGGATGTGGTACGCTTCACCACCTTTTTCCATCAGTTCACCCTGATCTTTGATGAGCTGGCAAGGGAAAAATATGTGGACTGGTTCGGTTATTCCGCATCTGTCAGTCCATATGTGCTGGAGCAGTTCGAAAAAGAGGTCGGCTATCCATTCCGCCCGGAATACATTATCGACCAGGGCTACATGAACAATACCTATCGCATTCCATCTAAGGAATTCAAGGACTTCCAGGCATTCCAGCGTCGCGAGGTTGCGAAGCTTGCAAAGGAGATGGTAGACATTGTCCATGAATATGGCAAAGAAGCCATGATGTTCATGGGTGACCACTGGATCGGCATGGAGCCATTTATGGATGAGTTTGCTTCCATCGGTCTTGATGCTGTGGTTGGAAGTGTGGGAAATGGTGCAACCCTGCGTCTGTTCAGCGATATTAAAAATGTAAAATACACGGAAGGACGATTTCTTCCATACTTTTTCCCGGACACCTTCCACGAAGGTGGAGACCCGGTGAAAGAGGCGAAGGTAAACTGGGTAACTGCAAGGCGTGCCATTCTCAGAAGCCCCATCCAGAGAATTGGTTATGGCGGATATCTGAAGCTGGCTCTTCAGTTCCCAGATTTTGTCCAGTATATTAAAGAGGTCTGCCAGGAATTCCGTACCCTTTATGATAATATCCAGGGTGTGACTCCTTACTGCGTGAAACGTGTTGCTGTGTTAAACTGCTGGGGCCGCATGCGTTCCTGGGGCAATCATATGGTACATCACGCAATCTATTACAAACAGAATTACTCTTATTTTGGCATTATTGAGGCATTAAGCGGTGCACCCTTTGATGTATCCTTTATCAGTTTTGATGATATTCTGGCAGATAAGGATCTGCTGAAAAAATTTGATGTTGTGATCAATGTAGGGGATGCGGATACTGCGCAAAGCGGCGGCGAGTACTGGGTAAATGAAACCATTATTACTGCTGTAAAGGAGTTCGTTTACAATGGTGGCGGTTTCATCGGAGTTGGCGAGCCTGCAGCCCATCAGTGGCAGGGAAAATTCTTCCAGCTGGATGATGTACTGGGTGTGGAAGAAGAAAGAGGCTTCAATTTAAATACCGATAAATACAACTGGGAGGAACACAGAGACCACTTTATTCTGGCTGATGTAGAAGGTGATGTGGACTTCGGTGAGGGCAAAAAGAATATTTTTGCGCTTCCGGAAACCCAGATCCTGATCCAGAATGACCATGAGGTTCAGATGGCAGTAAAAACCTTTGGAAAAGGCCGCGGTGTTTACATCAGCGGACTTCCATACAGCTTCAGAAACAGCCGTGTACTCTACCGTGCGGTTCTCTGGTCTGCATCTGCCGAGGACGAACTGAACCGATGGTATTCCACCAATTATAATGTAGAAGTCCACGCTTATGTAAAGAATGGCAAGTACTGTGTCGTAAACAATACTTACGAGCCACAGGATACAGTTGTCTATAAAGGAGATGGCAGCAGCTTCCCGCTTCATATGGATGCAAACGAAATTAAATGGTACCAGATTTAATAGTCATAGGTTTATTATAATTAAACCACATCCTATTTCAATAATTCTGTCACGAAGTGTTGGAAAATGGCACGAATGGTATTATAATAAACCTATCACAAAACAAAGGAAACCATTATGAGAATTGCAATTGTTGATGACATTAAAGAAGAGCGTGACAAGCTCGCAGACGTACTGACGAAACAGCTTTCCAGACGTGGGATTCACGTAAATTTATTTGAATTTGAAAATGGAGAAGATTTTCTTATTGCGGCAAAGGAACGTCCTTTCACCGTCGTTTTTCTGGACATCTACATGAGTGGTGCAAATGGGATCGAGACTGCCAGAGAGCTTCGGATATTTGACTCAGATGCACTTTTAATTTTTACTACCACTTCTACGGATCATGCTCTGGATGGGTTCAAGGTCCGTGCCATGCACTACCTTGTGAAGCCATATCCCGAAAATGAGATTTCAGACCTGATCGATGAGGTTCTTTCCCGGATCCCGGATTCTGGAAAATACATAGATATAAAAGTAAACGGAAGCAATGTGCAGGTTCCGTTTCGACATATTATATACGCAGAACATTTTTCCCATATGATCCATATTCACACCACTGGCGGCAAAGAGCTGATCACCCGCCAGTCCTTCGAAGCCTTTACTACATCCCTAAAAATGGATCCAAGATTTTATCTTTGCAGCAGAGGCGTTGTGATCAATCTGGAGCATGCTGTTGATTTTGATGGAGCCCTGTTTATCCTGGACGATGAAACCCGGATTTCCGTCAGCCGGAAGCTGGTCAAAAATGCAAGACAGACTTTTATGGATTTTCTGTTTCAAAGGGGACATTGAATATGAATACTATATTAAGACCTGTTCTGGAGCTTACGGTAATGATTTCCGGTCTGTTCCTTGCCTATCTGCCGGTACAGACCTATCTGAAACAACCGCCCGGCAGACTGGCTGCATGGCTTGCACCTCTTCTGGCAGGAATCTGTCTCCTGGAAGGAGGATTTTGTTACTTTCTTAACATTCCTACCAGCTCAGTGCTTTTTCCCACTCTGCTGGTACTGATGCTGATCTATCACAAAAGCCTGACTATCTCTATCTGGAAATCCGGCAGCATTTTTCTGGCAGTATGTGGGGTCTTTGCCTGTGTAAACAGCCTTTCCAGAGCAGTGAATGCCATTGTGGCAGAAAGACTTGGACTTCCGGAAACAGAGATCTGGTTTCACACCAGTGCCGGTATTTTTTACAATGTAATATGTCTGCTGTTCGTTGCTGCCGCCTGGTACCCGGCCTCCCATGCAGCCCGCACTATGATCGATGACGAAAATTTAGCCCAGACCTGGTATGTTTTCTGGATACTGCCACTGATTTTTATAGGTCTGAATCTCTTTATGATTCCCAAATATGAGGGAACTCTGTATACTGGACGTATTTTGCAGGGCTACATTGTGATCAGCCTGATGCTTCTTGTAATTCTCATGCTGTTTTACACAATGTTTCTTATGATGGCCAACAGCCTGAATAAAAATGCAAGGCTTCAGCAGGAAAATCATTTTCTCTCCCTTCAGCAGGCACGATATGAGAACCTTTGCTCTGCCATAGAGGAGGCAAGGCAGGCACGACACGATATCCGCCATCACTTTTTGCAGCTTTCTTCCCTTGCGGAAAAGGGAGATCTGGAAAAAATAAAAGAATACCTTTCCAATGCAAACAGTAAAATTCCAGACTACGACCTGCATTTTTGTGAAAACCAGGCGGCTGACAGCGTGATCAGCCATTATGCCGCTCTGGCAAAACGGGAGAACATTCCTTTCCGGGCAAAGGCCGATCTGCCAGCCCACATTTCCATAGACCAGATTGATATGTGCTTGGTTCTCTCCAACCTTCTGGAAAATGCTCTGGAAGCCAGTCTGAAAGCAAAGTCTTCCAACAGGAGAATCCATGCAGAGGTTTACCTTCATCATAAGCACCTTCTCCTGATCCAGGTGGAAAATACCTTTGAAGGAAAAATACAGGAGAAAAATCATATTTTCCAGTCGTCCAAGCGTCCCGGAAACGGAGTGGGAATCCAGTCTGTCCGCCACATTGCAGAAAAAAACGGAGGAGACAGCAGCTTCACTTATGAAAATGGTGTTTTTACTGCAAAAATTATGCTGCGCATACAGAAAACAGCCGTTTCCCATCCATAACCAAAGCAGAGAGGTTTCATGCAGACACGCTCTGGAACGTGTCGAAAAAATCATTCCCGCAATCTGCACGCCCCACTTTGCGGTATATTTTCCCCGAATCCAACAAAAAAAGAAAGCTGCAGAACAATATCAGAAATGATACTGTCTGAAGCTTTCTTTTTCTGCATCAATAAACTACAAATGCCATGACCACATACACCAGTATGGATATCAGGCAATACAGAGAATTGGTGGTGGAAACATAAGCGCTTCCATCCTCACTCTTCAGGAAGGTCTGCATACTGAATGTGGCTGGAGCGGACATGTAGCTGATCACTGCAAGGTTCAAAAGCAGATGATCCCCCACTATGTAATGTATTGCCAGCAGCACTCCCCCGATCATGACTGCCTGAAGAAGAATACGAAGTACAATGGTCCTGATACATGGGGAAAGAAGTTTCTTATCAAATTCAATGCTGAATCCTACCACCAGCAGAATAACTGAGGTTATGGAAGTGGTGAGAATGTTCTCCACACTTGTATAGGTACCTGCAAACGGTCCGGCAAGAAGCTTCTGCACCACACCGGTAAGTCCGGCAATGATTCCCAGCACACTTGCAATAAACGCCGGTGTACGTATTGCACTGGAAAACAGTTTTCCCGGATCGATCTTTTCCCCGTTTTCCACCTGTCCGAGCATTCCCATATAGACACTAAAGCCAAACAGAAGACCTGCAATATCCAGCACAGCGATCTGGGAAAGATTCTCCGCTCCGCAAAGGCTGGTATATAAAGGATAGGCCATGGAACCGCCTTCGTATACACTGACCATAAAGGGCAGATATTTCTGGTAACGCTCTGCCGGCATAAGCGGGCGGAGTAAAAAACCGATGCTAAAGGAAACAACCAGCATTACAAACATGATTCCAACCAGAATTCCGGTTTCTTTATTATATTCTGACGTAGCAAGGGCATGGAAAATTGCCACAGGAAGCATGATCTGGGTCACCAGAAGCTTCATATTGTTAATTCCATTCTGATCCAGCAGTTTCAGCCGCTTGCAGGCCATGCCCAGAAGAATCATCACCAGTACGGGCAAAATAATTTCCAATACTTTCATTCTATGCACACTTTCTATGTATTTCTTAATATTGTATTTTGGTATTTCTTAATCCAGACTCTTCCTGATTTCTTACCTTACAGGATATTTCGTATGGCAAACTCTTCTGCCAGAGCGTGTCTGAATAGTTCTTTTATTCATCAAAATCGGTCTCAAATACTCCCTCAGGCGTACGCATGGTAAGAACCCCGAGATTAAAATCATCATCCATTACCGTGATATGATACTCAAAGATTACATCATCCTCAAACTTGGACAGCAGAATATAGCTTCCGTTCTCTTTTCCCTCGATCTGGTCGCAGATATCATCATACACATCTGCACCGGAAATCTCACGCGGATAACCGGAAGCTTTGATTTTTTTCTCAATTGCAGCGTATAATTCTTCCATTTTATGTTCTGCAGCAGTGCATGCCATCAGGGCTTACCCTCTCAGTTCTTTTTGACTGCCGCATACTCCTTTCCTGAATTTTTTTCGATTAAATATGATTGTATAATATCCGCCCCTGAAATGTCAAACCACATTTTAACCAAATCCTGCTTACCTGTCACGAACCAGAGCGTGTTTGAAAAAGACTTTCTACAAAATCTCCCACAACGTGGGGCGTGCAGATTGCGGGAATGATTTTTCAAACACGTTCTGGTTATCGTAATTTCTTCGTGATCAAAGAAATCCTGATTTGTATGATTTCGTACCATACTTCTCGTATTTTGTATATTATTTTATAACTTATCTGTTATTTTATTCTGCTCTCTACATTTTTTCCATGGCTTTTGTGGTTTTTTGTTTTTTCTTTTGTGTATTTCGTTGTGTTTTTCTTTGTTTTTGATATTTTTCATTGTTTTTTTCACCAATTTCTGTTGACATCTGACTGTTTTTGTTGTATGCTATTTTCTACAGAGAGGCACTCCATTTGGTACAAGGATGTATCTATGGAATGCCTCAACTCGTATCTAAAGGGAGGTAATACTTATGAAAATGAAACAGGTTTTAGCAACAGGCGCAGCTTTATCAATGGCTCTCTCCATGGCTCCGGTCACCGCATCCGCCGCAGACAAAGTAGACATAAACGTCATTGCTGCACAGTATGGCCAGCAGACTGCTGACTGGTGGGCGAACTTCGTGACAGAATTTAATGAAGCAAACCCGGACATTAACCTGAACGTAGAGGTTGTTTCCTGGAACGATATCTACACCGTAGTAAATACCCGTATCGCCAATGGCGAAGCTCCTGATGTCCTGAATATCGACGTATTCGCAGATTATCAGGCAGATGATCTCCTTCTTCCGATCCAGGACGTTGTTTCTGAAGAGACCTACAGCAAGATGTACGATGCATTCCTTGCACAGTCTGAAGTAGACGGAACTGTATGGGCTATCCCGGATCTTGCATCTGCACGTGCTATGTACTATAACAAAGACATCCTTGATGCAGCAGGCGTAGAAGTTCCTACTACATGGGATGAGCTGAAAGCTGCTTGTGAAGCTCTTAAGGCTTATGATGACAGCATTTATCCATGGGGTATCGATATGACTACTGACGAAGGTCAGGCAGCATTCGCATACTACACCTGGAACAACGGCGGCGGATTTGTTGACGATGAAGGTAACTGGACACTGAACAGTGAGCAGAACGTTGAAGCAATCCAGTACGCAATCGATCTTGTAAATTCCGGTTACACAAACACCGATCCTGCTAACGATACCCGTTACGATCTGCAGGATATGTTCGGCGCAGGTAAGGTTGCTATGCTCATCGCACCGAACAGCTTACCTACCTACATTGCTACAGGCGGAAATGAAGTAAACTACGGCGTTGCTTCCATTCCTTCCAATACAGGCGAGTCTGTATCTGCAGGTGTTATGGACCGCTTCATGTGCTTCGATAACGACTACTCAGATGATGAGAAAGCTGCTATCTCCACATTCTTTGATTATTTCTATGATGATGCCCGTTATACAGAGTGGGTTGACATGGAGGGATTCCTTCCGGCAACCAAGTCCGGCGGCGAGGCTCTCGCAGCAGCTAACGAAGATATGGCAAGCTGGATTGATATCTTAGACAGCTGTAAATTCTATCCAACAGCGAAAGCAGAATGGGCAGATGTAAAACAGGGCGTTATCAACGTAGAGCAGAATGCTCTTCTTGGCGGCGACGTTCAGGAATTACTGGATGACCTTCAGGCAGAAATCGCTGGCTGATCTTAATCCACTGTTTTTCCCATTACGAGGAAGATAATGGGCCGGACTTACGGGTCCGGTCCATTTTTAAGTTTGCGAAGCAAACGCTACTTCTTGTGCCAGGCACAAGAAGGTTCCACCTTTTTGCGAAGCAAACGCTGCTTCTTGTATTTGTCACAAGAAGGTTCTGTTTTTCTGCGTAACAAACGCCGTTTTCTGTGCTTGTCTGCGCAGCGTCAACGCTATTTTTATAAAAAGAGAGGTATCCCTGTGAAGAAAAAATTCAAAAAAGTGGAACCATATGTATGGATCCTGCCAAGTGTCCTTCTCATGGCAATTTTCATCCTGGTTCCTATTATCTTTGTATTCCGTATGGCCTTAAGCGACGTCAGCAAAGCTGGTCTGATCAAAGGCTTCGCCGGATTTGAAAATTTCCGCAAGGTAACAAGCAGCCCTGTTTTTGCCATGGTGCTGAAAAACACCCTTGTGTGGACCGTTGCCGTAGTCGGCATCTCCACACTCCTTGGATTTATCCTTGCGATCCTCCTCAACAATGAATTTAAAGGCCGTAAGCTTGCACGTGCCGTTGTTGTTTTCCCATGGGCCACAACCCTGATCGTTCAGGCAAGTATCTGGAAATTCATCATCGACACAGATTACGGTACCTTAAATACACTGTTGATGAAGCTTGGCATTATTGACCACGCTGTGAACTGGACTCCTACTGCCGGTGCTTATTTCGCCTGGGAAATTGCCTGCGGTATTTTTGTTACCATTCCATTTGTAACCTTTACCGTACTTTCCGGTCTGCAGAGTATTGATGCCAGCTACTATGAGGCAGCAGCCGTAGACGGAGCCAGTTACTGGCAGAAAATGTTCCAGATCACCATCCCGCTGGTACGTCCGAATCTTACCATCAGTACCATCCTGAACATTATCTACGTATTTAACTCTTTTCCGATCATATGGACCATAACCAAGGGTGACCCTGCTAACCGTACCGACACCCTGGTTACCTATCTGTACAAACTGGCCTTCTACAACGGCAAACAGGGACAGGCAGCAGCCGTATCTGTTATCGGCTTCCTGATTCTTCTTTTCTGCGCCAGCCTGTACATGGTTTCCGTACTGAAGAAAGGAGACGAATAATATGGCAAACACCAATGCTTCAGTTAAGAAAAAAAATACCAGAAACACAGTTTTACGTGTATTGCTCTATGTAGTGATCATCGCCATCTGTCTGATAACTTTATACCCATATTTTGTAACTGTATGTACTGCTCTTAAAAGCCGCGCGGAAATCTTTTCCATGAATGGAACTATTTTCCCTGTTGAGGCCATCTGGTCCAACTTCACAGACGTATGGAAGCTGGCTCCCATGAGCAATTACATGATGAACTCCATTGTGATCGCAGGAGGCTCCACTCTTCTGGCTATGGTCTGCGGTATCCCAGCTGCTTATGCCCTGTCCAGAATGAAATTCAAAGGCCAGACTGCTTTTCTGGGATTTGTTATTGTCTCCCAGATGTTCGCACCGGTTGTACTTCTCATCGGTATCTACAAGGTTATGATGGCGTTCCATCTTACCAACAGCATTATCGGCCTGATCTTTATCAACGCAGCATTTAACCAGGCATTTGCTATCTGGCTGCTCCGCGGTACTTTCCTGAGCATCTCCCCTGAGATGGAGCAGGCTGCCACTATTGACGGCTGTAACCGCGTACATGCCCTTTTAAGGATCCTTCTGCCTGTTGCTGCACCTGGTATCGTTACAGCGCTTATTTTCGTATTTATCAACGCCTGGAACGAATATACAGTGGCACTGACACTGATCTCCACTGATACCTTCAAGCCTCTCACCGTTGGTATCAATATTTTCAACGGTTACAATATGATCGAGTGGCAGTATCTGTTTGCTGCTTCCCTCTATGCAATTGTTCCAGTTGTGATTCTGTTCGTCGGAATCGAAAAAAATCTGGTTGGAGGACTCACTTCTGGTGGTGTCAAGGGTTGATTTTTATTTTTTTCCAAGTATAATAGAGGAAGATGCGGACGCGAGAAAGGGTTGCCCAGGGCAGCCCTTTGTTCATGCCCCATAACTATTCAGAAGGCAGTATTCCGCCAGGTGTTTTTGTGAACATTGTTCACAGCTGCGGCGCGAAATCATACAAAGCATGTTACTGGTCATCCAGTAACTGTTTTATTGTGTACGGTAAAATTTCACATACGGAATAACCCCGATGATTCCGCACATTTCAGGAACTCTATACCGGAGATCACCGAATGATTCTTCTGTCCTGCTGACGAAAATTCAGCACATTTCACAGATTTTTAAAATCAATGGTTTTGACCTTGACTTTTCTGTAGAATACTGTAATATTGATAGTGCACAACATCTAGTATGTAATCAAAGATTTAAGCACAATATATGGAGGGATTTGAAAGAATGAGTACTGAGGTCAATGCAAACGTCATTAAACGAAATGGCGTGGAAGTTATTTTTGATAAGGCGAAGATCATCAACGCCGTTGAAAAAGCGAATGAGGAGGTTTCTAAGCTTCACAGGCTGAGTCATTACCAGATCACAGCGCTTGCTGATATGATTGCCACCCGTGCCCTTGAATCCTCCCACGCTGTCAATGTGGAAGATATTCAGGATATGGTAGAGACCGGCATTATGGAGATGCGCGGTTATGAGGTTGCACAGAAGTATGTGCGCTATCGCTACAAGAGAGAGCTTACCCGCAAGTCCAATACCACAGACGACAGCATCCTTGCTCTTCTTGACCAGATTAATGAGAATGCCAAGCAGGAGAACTCCAATAAGAACCCTACTATTAACTCTACCCAGCGTGATTACATGGCAGGCGAGGTCAGCAAGGACCTGACCATGCGTGTTCTTCTTCCTGAGGAGATCGTAAAGGCTCACGACGAGGGAATCATTCATTTCCATGATTCCGATTACTACGCACAGCGTGAGCATAACTGTGACCTGATCAATCTGCAGGATATGCTCCAGAACGGCACGGTTATCAGCCAGACACTGATTGAGAAGCCTCACAGCTTCTTTACCGCATGTAACGTTACCACACAGATCGTCGCACAGGTAGCCAGCAATCAGTACGGCGGACAGTCCTTCTCTCTCGCCCATCTGGCTCCTTTTGTAGACATCAGCCGCCAGAAGATCCGTAACAAGGTAATCGAGGAACGTAAGGCTTGCGGTGAGCCTCTTGATGATGAGATCATCCAGAAGGTATCGGAACGCAGACTGAAGGATGAGATCCAGAGTGGTATCCAGACGATCCAGTACCAGCTGATCACTCTTATGACCTGTAACGGACAGGCACCATTTGTAACGATTTTCATGTATCTTGATGAAGTTCCGGAGGGACGCACCCGTGATGACCTTGCACTGATCATCGAGGAAGTTATGAAGCAGCGTATGCAGGGTGTTAAGAACGAGCGCGGTGCGTGGATCACACCTGCATTCCCGAAGCTGATCTATGTGCTGGATGAGGATAACATCCACGAGGATTCCAAATATTGGTACCTCACAGAGCTTGCAGCGAAATGTACTGCCAAGCGTATGGTTCCGGATTACATCTCAGCCAAGATCATGCGCCAGTTAAAAAACGGCAATGTTTACACCTGCATGGGATGCCGTTCCTTCCTTACCGTTGAGGAGAAACAGAAGAACCCGGACGGTTCCTACAAGTTCTACGGTCGTTTTAACCAGGGTGTTGTTACCATTAACCTTGTAGATGTAGCCTGCTCCTCAGACGGCGATTTTGATAAGTTCTGGGAGATTCTGGAGGAGCGCCTGGAGCTTTGCCACAGAGCACTCCGCTGCAGACATGAGCGTCTTCTTGGCACAGTTTCCGATGTTGCCCCGATCCTGTGGCAGTATGGTGCTCTTGCACGGCTTAAGAAGGGTGAGACCATTGACAAGCTTCTTTATGACGGCTATTCTACGATCTCACTTGGATATGCAGGTCTCCATGAGATGTGCATGAGAATGTACGGAAAGCCTCATACAGACCCTGAGGTTCGTCCGTTTGCGCTGAAGGTTATGCAGCGCCTCAATGACAAATGTGCCCAGTGGAAGGCAGCTGAGAACATCAGCTACTCTGTATATGGCACTCCGATGGAATCCACCACATACAAGTTTTCCAAATGTCTCCAGAAGCGTTTTGGCATCATTCCAGGAGTTACGGATAAGAATTATATTACAAACAGCTATCACGTTCACGTTACTGAGGAGATCGACGCATTCTCCAAGCTGAAATTCGAGTCTGAATTCCAGAAGCTTTCTCCAGGAGGAGCCATCAGCTACGTGGAAGTTCCGAATATGAAGCAGAATATTCCGGCAGTTCTCTCTGTTATGAAGTTTATCTATGATAACATCATGTATGCAGAGCTGAATACCAAGAGTGATTTCTGTGATGTCTGCGGATATGACGGAGAGATCCAGATCAAAGAAGACGAGAACGGCAAGCTGATCTGGGAATGCCCGAACTGCGGTAACCGCAATCAGGACAAGATGAGCGTTGCCAGAAGAACCTGCGGATACATCGGTACCCAGTTCTGGAACCAGGGACGTACCCAGGAGATCAAGGATCGTGTATTACATCTGTAATAAGTAATGGTTCCCGGGTTTTCTGTGAACTACGTTTACAGAACCTTATATAAGGTTACCACTGAACATAACACTCCGGACAGTTTTCTGAATTTCATAATTTTGATTTCTGTCCGGATTTTTTTGCATAATGGTATTTTACTATGAAAGTCCTGAATCGTGTTTGAAAAAGGCTTTCTGCAAGATGTGTGCATTTGATTATCAAGCACAGAAGGAAAAGAGGAATCAGTTATGAACTACGGAAACATTAAATCCTACGACATAGCAGACGGCACAGGCGTGCGTGTAAGCCTGTTCGTATCTGGCTGCAGGCACCACTGTAAGGGCTGTTTTAACGCACCTACGTGGGATTTTAACTACGGTAAGCCATTTACCCGGGAGACTCAGGATAAGCTCCTGGAGCTGCTTGCTCCGTCTTATATAGAGGGCTTCTCCCTACTCGGCGGCGAGCCATTCGAGCCAGAGAATCAGCCTGTTCTGACAGAGCTTCTGGAAGAGATCAGGCGTACCTTTCCGGATAAATCCATCTGGTGTTACAGTGGATATCTTTTTGACAAAGATATGGTTCCCGGAGGTAAGATCTACACTCCTTTTACAGACCGGATGCTTTCCTGCATCGACGTTCTGGTAGACGGAGAGTTTATTCAGGAATTGAAAAACCTCTCCCTTCAGTTCAGAGGGAGCAGCAATCAGCGAATTCTGCATTTAAAAGATGGTAAGCTTATTAAAGAAGGCCTGTGATACGGGTCTTCTTTTCTTATATCTGCATTCAAATAGTTGCATAAGTTTTTACATCTGGGTAACCAAAAATCCCCCTCCTGTCTAACAGGAGGGGGATTTTATTACACTTTATTTATTTTGCTTTCGCATATTTTGGTGTGCTGTAAGAAGAATAGATTGGAACACCTGCTTCGTTGTTTCCAACGGCGCGTACTTTGTAATAATACTTGGTTCCAGCTTTCTTGGAGCTCTTGTCAACATATTTCACTTTGGAGCCTTTTGTAATAGTTCCTACCAGTTTGTATCCGGAACCTTTCTTAGTGGAACGGTATACCTGATATCCGGTAGCTCCTGTTACTTTCTTCCAGCTGACAGTAATCTTGCCCTTTGTTGCTTTCGCTTTTGGACTGGTTGGCTTCGCGATCTTTGCTGTGGAAACTATAGCACTTGCAGATTTGCTTGCACCACTTGTATATGTTTCATCAGCAGAATCTTTGTACTCATAGGACTTACCATTCTTGTAAGCAATTACATAATAGTAATATTTTACTCCTGCTTTCGGTCCTTTGTACTCTGTGCTTGTTGCACCATTATAGGTGTACTTGATCTCGCGATCTGTAATAGTCGTTTCCTTCAGTTCACTAACGAATTTGTATCCGCTGACTGTTGTGGAATCAGCAACATAATTCGGGACAGTTGCACTGGAACCGTAACTATAGCTGTAAGAATTGCTGTCTTTGTTATATCTGTTCCAGGAAGAGGTGGTTCTGTATACACGATAGTAATCAGCACCTGCTACCGGATTCCATGTTACAGTAATACTTCCATCTGCTTTGTTTGCAACAGCTTTTACATTGCCAGGAGTTGCTAAAACAGGATTAACTGTTGCTCTGATTTCATTGCTGTATTCCTGTCCTCTGTATGCACGTACACGATAGGTTGTTTCCGTATCTGCTGCCGGGAATGTAATGGAAGATGTGGAAGCTTTCAGTGTCTTATAGGTTTCCCATGCACCAGTCTCTTCATTTCTCTTCTCAACCAGATAACCCTTTCCTGCATATACCGGCTGCCAGCTTAACTTCATCTTACCGTTTGCATAAGAAATTCTGTTAACGGTAGTCATCTCGAAGCTAAGATTTGCATATACACCTTCATCAATGTAATACTTGCTGTTTCCTACAGTCTTGTATGCTCTTACAAGATAGTAATAATCCATACCGCTCTGAAGCTTCTTGTCTGTATAACTGGAAGCCTTTGCACTTGTAGTCTTGATCAGTTTATACTTAGCAAAATTGTTGGTCATGCCAGCTGCTACAGTATCTCCAATAGAAGATCCTTCACATCTGTAAATCTCATATCCCTTAGCACCTTTGATCTTGGTCCAGGACAGTTTTACAGAAGTTGTGCTCTTAGGTGTTGCTTTCAGCTTCAGCGCACCGCCCCAGGTAGTAACCTTATTATAAGCCCATGCTCCATAAGTGGTCTTGCCTGTTTCGGAATCATAATAATATGGTCTTACTCTGTAAGTATAGGTAGTATCTGCTTTCAGTTTGGTGTTCTTATAAACGCTGTCTGTAGTTTTGGCAATTGTTTTATATTTCTTGCCATTCTTTCTCTGGATCTGATAGCCGGTAAGCCAGCTTTCTGATCCGCTTTCAGCGCTCATCTTTAAGGTAACGGTCTTAGCTGTGATAACATTTGTTACAGATATATTCGGCATACCAGCGTTAAATGATGCTGTATTTGTGTATGCACTGTATTTCTGTGCAAGTGTAGCTGCCTTATCATTTTTTACACGGGCACGCACATAATAGGTCTTGCCTGGTGTAAGTGATTCAAAGTAAAGTGTTGCCTTATTATTCTCACCAGAAATACAATCTGTAACCTTGTAATCATTTACAAATTCAGGTGATTCGGAATACCAGAATTCTACATCTTCTTCTTTTCTTACAGTTCCGTCATAGGAGAATACATAACCATCCGGTGTTTTCTCAACCAGCTTCAGGTTGCTGATCGCTGAAGTGGCTTTGGAGACATTGACAGCTACTACATTGGAAGGAGTACCGTATTTCTTGTTTCCGCTCTTGTCTTTTACATAAGCGACAACTCTTACATAGGTTGCTCCTTCTTTTAATAAGGATTTTCTCAATGTAAGTGCATCATCATCCTCATAGTACTCATCTTCATCTTCATCATAGTAACCACTGGAAGAAGCTGTTACCCAGTCCTCTTCGGAAGGCTGTGCCTTATCAGTGTACTGGAGCTCATAAGAGTCGCCATCTTCCAGAACAGCATCAAAACGGAATTCGAAGCTGTTTTCAGATTCTTTATACATCTCTAAGCCAGTTACATTCTTAGGTGCCTTTTCTGCATCTGTAGTGAAGGAGACTGCTGCAGGTTTCAGTTTTGCAACCTCTTCCTCTTCCGGTCTGTCTGCACTGCTCACTGCACGAACATAATAGGTTTTTCCTGCTTCCAGATTACTGTTGTTTTTGCTGATCTTCAGTTTCGCGGAACCAGCTGAGCCATCATAATAGAAGCTGCTCCAGTCACTTACCATAGTTGCAGTAGTAAATTCTGTGCCTGTTGCGATCTGATACCATACGCTGTCTAAATCAACCTTTGCACTGTATGTGAAATAATAGTAATTGTCGTCAGCTTTCACATACTGAAGATCTGTGATCGGCTGAAGAGCATCTACTGTAAATGCAGCGGACGGTGCTGACCAGTCGCCTTCTACGGTCTTTGTGACTTTCTTTCCGTCTATATCAACGGTATAAGTGCGTACTGCACGTACCTGGAAAGTATAGGATTCTCCAGGAGCCATTGCCTTGATCGGATCGCCATTCTCATCTCTTACACGGTCAAATGAAACCTTAGGATCTGTTGTATATGTATACAGATCTTCATCTTTAAGCTCTGACAGGGAAACACTTGGGAAATTACCGCGTCCGACGCTGTAGTAGGTCTTATCAACAGTTCCGTCATCCTTCAGAGAAGCTGAGCTCACGTATTCACGGCCGGCAGAATCTTTTACAAGGATTTCATAGCGGTTTACATTGTCAAGTGCGTTCCAACGCAAGGTTGGCTCACTAGCCTCTGTGTTTACATTTACACCGGAAACAGCTGCAGGCTTCTCACTGGTACCTGCATCTGAAGCGGTTACTTTGTATGCAAATGCATTGGACCAGTCTCCGTATACTTCCTTACCATCCTCTCCGATCTTAACGGCACGAACAGAAAGATTATAGGTCTTTCCGTCTTCAAATGCATAAACAGGCTGACCGGTAGCCGGATAAATAACAGGTTCCAGAACTCCGTCTACGCTTGTATAAGTTCTATAATCAGACTCATCAAAGGAATATCTGGTGCCGCTTACTCTGGTATACCTGCCACTCTTCCGATCGGATGCCAGTGACTCAAAGTACTCACGTCCAGCTTCGTCTGTAATCTTAATCTCATAGCTGTCTGCATTCTTATCCGGATTCCAGCTGAGAACATAAGAAGATGCTGTTACACCGGAGATTTTCTTCAGGCTTGTATCTACAGCTTTATAAGTTACTGTATAAGCGTCAGACCATTCACCTTCCTGCTTCTTGTTTGCACCATTCTCATATCTGTAATTAATTCCGCGGACACGGATGGTATAGGTTTTACCTCTTTCAAATTTGAACTCTCCGTAGGTTCTTCCTAAATAGAAGTTTGGATAGGAATAATTGGAATCTGTTGTAAAGGCAACTTTTCCATCTACTTCAACTTCGTACTGGGATACATATGTATTCTGGATACGGTTCCAGCTTACATATTCATATTCATCGTTGTATTTGAAATTACCGGTCTTCTCTGGTACAAGACTGCCGCTGTCGTCTGCTTCTACAACCAGTTCATTGGACCAGTCGCCTACCTTCTTCTCATCGCCGGAGCCTGTATATGCACGGACTTTAACGGTATATTTCTTGCCTTTCTGGAAAGCACCGATATATTTTCCGTCTGCATCAGAAGCGACTTCATAAAGACCTGTGGTGTCGTTCTTTTTAAGCAGATAACCGTAATTCTCATAGAAATTGAGCCAGTTACCTGAAGTAGTTACATAGGAGGGTTCCTTTGCTCCGTATGCATAAGAATAATATTCATTTCCAGCTTCATCCTTAATGGAAACCTCGAGGTTCTGGTTCTCGCCGGATACCTGAATCTGATTCTTTCTTTCAGCTGCATAAATTGTCACACTCTTCGGCTCAGCGACCTTCTTTGCGTAGGTATAATCTACAGCGTCAGACCATTCACCATATGCAACAGTTCCATCTGCGCTGTTACGGTTTACGGCGCGAACGGAAACCTTGTATGTCTTGCCATTCTCAAGACCTGCAATATATCCGTTTTTACCATCTGGTTTGTATACAAGGTTTCCTTCTGCGTCAACCTTGAACGGCTGCATGGTAAGATTTGTAAGACTATAGCTTAAGTTGACTATGGACGGATAACCGGTCTCTGGCTCGCTTGCATTATAATAGTAGCGGTAAGTGTACTCTCCGTCTGTTACACGGATCTGGTATTCATCTGCCTTCTGGTCTGCATACCAGGTAAGAACATTCTTATCCTCCTCATCAAATGCAACATGTCCGATCTTGCCAGGTGCCTCTGCATCAAAAGCAGCAACCTCGTCGGTGCTTCCGCTCTCTTCTGCGTCTGCAACTGCCTCACTGTCACCGAAGCCATCCTCTGTAACAGCTGCCACTGCGGCTTCATCTCCGAAGCCATCTGCCTCTACAGCAGCTTCCTCTGTGGTGTCCGCTTCCGCTGCCGGAGACTCAGATACGAAATCTCCTCCATCTGTAAAATCTGACGCCAGAAGTGGTGTCGGTGCGGAAGTTGCGGTCATTGCCGCTGCAATTGCAATGGCAACAGACTTATTGAGTGTTTTCAAATCTTTCTTCATACATTTCCCTCCATGAATTAAATTTATTGAAATTGATCAATAAGTAGTATGGGGAAATTATAGCGTATTACTCCGTTTTAGGCAAGTGTTTTGTGAATAATTTATGTATTTTGTGCAAATAAGCACACATTACCCACACCCATTTGTATTTTTTCTGATATTTTCTCTTTTTTCTGACAATTAAGTGTTTTCTTTATATTTTGACAATTTTAGTGTTTTTTCATATTCCGTCAAAATACTGTTCATTTCGTAGCGCTTTAACTGTCTGATCAGTTCTTCTGCATTAATATGAAGCCGCATATCTTCCAGGCTTTCTTTTATCTCAATGTCATGTTTCATAGTTGCCAGCTGTTCGCTTAAGTATACCATCTCTTTATTTGTTTTCAGTGCTTTCAGAGGGCTTCTGCCTATTCCAAGGTTTTCTTTCCAGAAAGTATTCAGTTCCTTTTCTTTCTTTGCCACGTCTTCGCAGTCCTCAATTGCTTCATAGATCGCGTCCAGGGTTTTATATTCTGCTACAAGCGGCGCTGCTGCTGAGGAAACGCCCTTACAGCCTGGAATTCCATCGCCTGGATCTCCAGTGATCGCCAGAAGCACAGGAATCTGTTCCGGATATACCCCTTCCTCAGAACAGACAATTTCCGGTGTATATTCAAATACATTAGAAGGGAGTTCCTCGTAAGCCTCTTTTCCAAACAGGCCATATGCATCCTTTAAATTCTCCAGCTTATCCTTCGTAACAACACGCCACATGCGGGTATATTCGCTTACCAGCTGAAAATAATCGTGATCCTTGGTAAGCACATAAGTCTGCAGATCCGGGCCCTGGAATTTCTCCACAAGAGATGCCGCATAATCGTCAGCCTCATAGTCCTGGCTCATAAATACCGGACAGCCGATTGCTTTCAGAAGCTCTTCCATCTGGATAAACTGTTCTTTTAATGGCTGGGCAGTCTCCTTGCGATTGGCTTTGTAAAAATCGGCGCCAAGCTGGGTGCGGCGGAAAGTATCTCTTGTCATGTCAAAGGTAAATGCCACGTATTCCGGCTTTACCTTCTTATAGACAGCCAGAAGGGTGCGAAGCATGGTGAACATGGCATTTGTGTATTTTCCATCGGAGGTGTGCAGGATTTCCGGATAGTGTCTCTCTTTTTCCTCGTCTGTCTTTGCGAAAAGGATAGATTTGGGAAGATTTCCGTAATAGGATGTGGACAGCATGGAGGAGCCGTCGATGATCAGAAATTTGGGCATAATTGTTCTCCTTCTATGATTATTTGACAGTTTCCTAACGAAGCGTTGATTTTTACACACTGTCAGGAAGTGTCTTTTCAATATCTGATATGATATCAGACCTGTAATTTTTCTCAATCTCTCTGTAAGTATACCATAAATTTATCTTATCTGAAAAATTTCCAAAAATTTTTTCAGATTTCGTGTTATTTCTTTCTCTGGTTTTCGTATATATAGTGAAGGGAGCAGAAAACAAAATTATTTCTGAATTCCCGCTCTACGTAGAATGAGGAGGTACTCAATGAAAAAAATAATTTTAACCTTATCCGGCGTTCTCTTTGTGATCGTCACCGGATGCTCGCTGCTGATCTGCATGATGAACGGAATTCCGAATTTGGATCAGCCGGCTGCTGCCTTTTACCTGGCGAAAGCAATTCTGTTATCCTTTAGCCTTCCTCTGGTAACCTTAGGTCTCTTCGTACACTGTTTGCAGCTTAGACGAAAGCTTGATAAGAAGAACCTGTTGTTCCGGAATGCGATGAAGGAGCTGATAAAAAATCGCCAGACCAGCTGCAGGGATTCTGGAGATTCTGATTTCCAGAGCTTTAAAAATTCACTTACCTGTCTGTTCTGTGCCTTTGCCGAAGATTCCGATCTCAGCGAAGAAGATCAGAAGGACTTGCTGGATTTTATTGACAAATTTTAAGTGAGGGACTTGCATGCTTTTAATCTGTATGAGCATAGCAGGAACAGTGCCACTGATCATCTGTCTCCTGCTATTGCTTCTCCAAAGGAAAAAATTTTCATACCGGCTTGGCCGGAACCTGGTGTTTCTGAGTCTGGCGGGGTATTTGATACCGTTTCAGGTGGTTAAATATCTGATGCCAACAGATGTTTTGATAAGAACAGACGCTCTTGCAAACATCTCTTATTACATCAATTTTGACGACAAAGGAGCAATTTCTTATCACGGAATTTCATTATGGATGTCCGACTGGATTCTTATGATTGGATTATGCTGGCTATTTTTAATCTCAGGCTTCAGTGTTTACGAAATCATAAAGTATCACCGGCTCACGCGAAAGCTGAAAAAGATTACTGAGAAAAGAACTTGTTTCTTACCTGGAATCGGGGATGTAGAATACCGTATTTCTCCCCTTATTGGTTCTCCCTATACTATAGGTTTCCTGAAGCCTTTCATTGTCGCGCCGGAGAGCCTTGAGGATTCCAGATTGTCAGAAATGATTATGCGGCATGAATATTCACACCTGCGCCGTCATGACTCAGCTGTAAAGCTGCTCTGCCTGTTAGCCATTTGCCTTCATTTTTATAACCCGTTAACATTGCTTACGCTTCTGCTTTACACCAGCTTTTCCGAAAACATTGCAGATCAAGCCGCCACCGAAGGTTTCACCACGGAGGAGAAAAAAGCCTACGCAATTGCTCTCGTAACTCTTTCCGCAAGAAACAGACAGGTTCCTGTAGTCTGGAAAAACAACTTATTGGGGGCCAAACATACGATGAAAAGGAGAGTGGAATTTATTATGATGAAGAATAAGAAAGCCAGTAAAATTGGTACTGCTGCTGCGATATTGGCATCTGTATTTTTGAGCGGGACTACGGTGTTTGGGTATGCGCCGATGCAGACAACGGAAGCACCAGTATTTTCTCCAATTACTGAATCCTCTATTTCTTTTGAAGAAGTGAACACTTTAGATTCTCAGTTTTCAAACTCAGATATATATTTTGAAACAGAAGATCATTTTTCAGTTCCAGTTACTTCTTCCGATTTAGAAACACGTGCCCTTATATGCACACATGATTTTAAAGAGGGATACGCGGATAGACATTATCCCAAAAGTAATGGTGGTTGTGAAGTAAAACGCTATACTGCAAAAATTTGTCAAAAATGCAATCATCTTGTCATCATGGACTACGTAAGCACAACAACTTACGCCAAATGCCCACACAAATAATCGCCTGCACTAACTTTAATGGGAGGAAGTTAGCCCAGCCGAATTATTAAATCATTCACACTTACCCAATTATGTCATTTTCCATTATTATCTTTCGTGAAGCTCAGAGGGAACGGAAGCTAAAAACGAGCCAGGGAAGCGTTTCGCTTTCCCTGGCTCTTACCCGTTTCAGAAACATATTATAACATTTCTCTTCTTTCTTTCCATCACGCCGCTTTCCCGGTACCTTTCAGCTGTCCATGCACCGTCTGTCTCACAAACACAAAGCAGATCACCTGCAGCACAATGGTAATGAACCAGGATGCCGGATAGGAAATAAACAAGGTGTACAGGCTTCTGTGCTGTGGGAATATCCAGAAGATCCACACAATTCTAGTACCAACCGTACCGATAATAGAAAGGATCATAGGCACACCGGAATGTCCCATTCCCCGGAGAGCGCCAGGAAAAAGATCCATGATTCCACATAAGAAATAAGGCACTGTGGTGATGGAAAGAATCTCCACACCGCATCGGATAACCTCCGGATCCTCTGTGTAAACCTTCAGGATCTCACCGCCACACATGTAAGAGCCGCATCCCAGCACAAGGGCAATCACAAAAGACAGGATTCCGCAGTCCAGCAGCACTCTGTCCATACGTTTATATTTCCCAACGCCATAATTCTGGCTGGTAAAGCTCATACAGGCCTGAGTGACCGCATTTACAGACGCATATAAAAATCCCAGAATATTATTCGCCGCCGTATAACCAGCCATGGCAGTGGAACCAAAGGAATTTACAGAAGACTGCAAAAGCGCATTGGAAATGTTAATAACCGTACTCTGCACTCCTGCCGGTATTCCCACCTGAAAAATCTGTACCAGATAAAATTTCTTCATACACAATCTGGAAAACCGAAGCTGATAACTGCTGTCCGTCATATACAGACATCTAAGAACCAGAATACAGGAAATCAGCTGGGAAATAATGGTCGCAATGGCAACACCTGCAACACCCAGATGAAACACGATCACCAGAATCATATTCAGCACCGCGTTGGTCACACCAGCCACAACCAGGAACAGCAGCGGACGTCTGGTATCCCCTACCGCACGCAGAATAGCTGCGCCATAGTTATAAAGCATAAAAAACGGCATTCCCAGGAAATAAATCCTCATATACAGGGTGGACTGGTCAATAACATCAGCAGGGGTTCCCATAATCTCCAGTGCCCATCTTGAAAAAACAAGTCCTACAGCAGCCATCGCCACACCACTGACCAAAGCCAGTGTAACAGACGTATGTACCGTTTCCGACATCTCCTTCGCCTTACCTGCCGCATAGAACCTGGCAGCCAGTACATTAGCTCCCAGTGAAACACCAATAAAAAGATTGGTAAACACATTGATCAAAGCGGTAGTAGATCCAACTGCTGCCAGGGCCTGGCTGCCGGAAAACCGTCCCACCACAATAATATCCACAGCATTGAACATCAGCTGCAGAATTCCGGAAACCATCAGCGGAATGGCAAAAGAAACCAGCTTGTCCATAATGGTTCCGTTACACATATCTATTTCGTACTTATTCTTACTCAACTCTATCGCTCCCTCATCCATATGCCAGCACCACCGGAAGCCCCTTCCGGTCTGCCGCCAGAGTATATAAAAAGCTCTGGCAGGTACTGGCTCACATCATCCTTTCTGTCCTCGAAGCCATTTTTCAAGGACAGAATAAATCACATTCATGTCAATTGGCTTAGTCACATAATCACTCATTCCACACTCTGCCGCCCGGCTCTCATCCTCCTGGAACACATTTGCGGTCATGGCGATCACCGGAATAGTTTTCCAGTAGTCACTCTCTCCTGCACGGATATTTGCCGTGGCCTCATACCCATTCATCACCGGCATCTGAATATCCATGAAGATCAGTTCATAATAATTCTCCGGCCTGATTCCAAGAAGCTTGATCGCCTCCTGCCCATTCTCTGCCACATCCACGATCAGACCGGATTCGGACAAAAGCTCGTACGCAATCTCCCGGTTCAGCTCATTGTCCTCCACCAGCATGATCCTGCGTCCCTTCAAAAAGCCCGGATCCTTTTCCTTCTCTTCACCAGCCTCTGCTGCCAGTAAGGCCTGATCAGCCTCCTTCTCTTCTTCCACAAGCTTCAGGTCCAGCCGCACAAAAAAAGTCGTACCTTCTCCCTGAATGCTCTTTACCTCAATACTTCCACCCATCTGCGCAATGATAGACTTGGCAATAGAAAGTCCCAGTCCTGTTCCCTGGGTAGCATTTGTCATACTGTTATCTTCGCGTGAAAAAGGCTCAAACAGCTTCTTCTGAAATTCTTCCGACATTCCGATTCCGTTGTCCTTCACCACAAAAGAATAGCTTGCTTTTCCCTCTGCAAAGCTATTGCCCTGGGTAACCTTTACCTGCACACATCCATGCTCAGGCGTGTACTTCACTCCATTGGAAATCAGATTGATCAAAACCCGCCTGAGTCTTACCGGATCTGCCAGCACATGATCGTCCCGGATTTCTTCTATATCCAGATCAAAAATCTGGTGTTTGTCAACAGCTGCCTGACGGCATACTCCATCCACAATTTTCATGGTTTTGCTCAGGTACAGTGGTTCCTCATGAAACGTCGTATCTCCACTCTCAATTTTCGACATATCCAGAACCTCATTGATCAGCTCAAGAAGGTGTCTGGAAGAATCGTCAATCTTCTGAAGACAATCCAGAATACGTGCCGGATCGTTCAGATGGTTCATGGCGATCTGGGTCATACCAAGGATTCCATTCATAGGAGTGCGGATGTCATGGGACATACTGCTGAGAAAAACGCTTTTTGCCTTGTTTGCCTCTTCTGCAGACTGATATGCCTCCTTCAGACTGTTCATCAGCTGTTCATTTCTGCTGTGGCTTTCCTGAACGTCTGTTGCGATCAGAGTCATCATGCCTGGCATAACATTTTCCTCGTCCAGGCAGATAAACTGGAACCGCACCCAGCGGTAAGCATCTTTTGCCCGGATCCGGGCTTCACACTCATAGCTGCCCTCCTGCTCCAGAAATATATGGGAAAGCTCTGACAGTCTGATTTTCAGTCGTACTTTTTCCCAATCACCCGGTTCGCAGTTTGGCGCCAGATATTTTTTCAGGAAGTCTCCGTAATAACCGTCCGGAATCTTTTTATCCAGAAGTCTCTGGTTTCCGCGGTAGTATACCTTATATTCGCCGGACATCATATCCACATACAAAATGATCAGAGAATTCCTTGCCAGTGCTCCAAGAAGCTGACGGCTCTCGTTTCCGCTTTTGTGAAGGAAATCGAGAATCGTATCCCCCTCTTCATCACTTTGCTTCCGGCTGCTGGCTTCCCAGTTTTCAATATCTGTGAACAACCTGCTTTCTTCTATTTCATTTTGATCTACTGCCTTGCCATATATCGAATAACAAGTACGGATGCGTCCCGCTCCCAGCAGATATCTGAGATCTGCCTGCAGTTCTTTATCCTCTTCCAGAAGCTCCACCAGCTCCGGACAATAAACAGAACCCTTTCCCCAGGAAAACTCCTCCGCTACCTGTTCCAGCTTCTTGGCATTCTTATAGCTTCGTCCCAAAAAGTCAGTGGCTGCATCCAGACAATCGCTGATATGCAGTATTTCAATAAGGAAACGCACATTTGACCTGGTATTGTCAAAATCTGCCGGATATCCTATTTTCCCATCCCAGGATTTGTGATGTCCCAGAACAGCATCCCGATATTTGCGAAGAGCCGGAATCTCCTCGACGAATTTAGCCCCTTCACAGGGATGGCTGAGAATACCATTCTTTTCCCTTTGTGTCAGCTGCCGTGACTGCTTGTTCACAATAGATGCAAGTCTGATCATTCCAATATCCAGAAGCTGTGCAGACTGGGAAACATAGTCCAGAATCGTCTCCTGATTTTCCAGCACTTCCACCACATTCTCATAACCAAATGTTCCAATCAGAAGCTCCGGCCGCTTTTTCATCACTACATTCAGAATTCGCCTGGCAATCTGCTCCACCATTGCACTGTGCATGGCAGTGCCTTCATCCCGGCTTACCATGATCTGCATAAGAACCAGGGTGTTTATTTCATCTCCGGTAATATATTTCAACACATCCCTGAGAGAACGCCATACTACATCATTCACAAAGGTATCGTTTTCTGTCCTGGACAGCCTGCGAATAGCATGCACATAATTGGATACACAAAAATCACGGAGATCTGGTGCTCCGTGATATTCATCCGCATATTTCTCCAACAATTCCAAAATCGTCGGCAGATGGTTGATCGCAACCTGAAAATAGCGGCTGTCAGAAAAAGGCACTCCCTCCTGGCTGTCCAGATCGTCATGCTCCATACTGTGTTCACAGAATTTCCGGTAATCCTCCAGAAGCTCTGTGCAGGTTATCTTACCCTGATAGAACAGACAGGACTTATAATTACAGTATATTTCATCCAGCATTTCGTAGGGCTCCGGATTCTTCTCAAGCTCACGCTGATAATATTCTTCCAGAACCCGGGATGCTCTGGAAAGAAGCTCCGGATCAATCTCCCTCACGGTAAATCTCAGGACTGAATTTCCAAGAAGATCATAATTCAGTTCTTCGATCAGTTCATCAAAATCAAACCGCTCTTCGTCTAATTCCCGAACTTTCTCATCATTATAAAATTCCAGTGCCTCATCAATGTACTGCAAAAGCTTCCTGGACGTGTCAAAATTAAAGTTCATCAACACTACCGGAAAATTATAATAAGAAAAAAGGATTCGCTTCCTTACGTCAAAATCCTCAATCTCAAAATATCTGGAAGAAAGTGCCCGCAGTCTGTCAAAATACATGGCTCCTTTCTTTCCATCTTCATCACTGAAAGAACGGTTGTAAAAATTTCCCAGAAGGTTCAGGGTCCAGATATAAGAATCCAGATCATCACTTTTCTGAAAATATCCATCCAGAAGCTCCAGAATTTCCAACATGGCAAGGTTATCCTCATAACCCTCATCATCAGCCATGCGGATCTGATGTAGAAATTCTCTCGCCAGTTCCTCGTTCAGGCTCGCCTCCCCGTCAAGGAAGGGGCGGATATACAGATTCAGAAGTACCTCATTCTCAATGTAAAGCCTGCGCATCATTCTGGATTTGTTCTTCAGATTTTCGATCCACGCCTCCTGGTCTTCTGCCTTCAGCAGATTCTCCTGAATCTGATCTTCCGTCTTCAGATTTTCTTTGTATTTGGTGTAAAAATGAATAATATTTTCCCGCGTGATCATTCCGCCGCACCTCTTTTGGAAATACGCTCATGATTCCGGCTCTTGCACTGATACATTCTTTGATCCGCTTCCTTCACCAGATCTGCGATTTTTCCCTTTTTTTCCTCAAATGCCACAACGCCATAGGAAAAGCTGATGTTGCGGCTTTCTCCGTTAATATCAAAATGGATCGGGCTCTTTTCCAGAATTTCGTTTAACCGTTCCTGGATCTGCTCCGGCTCCAGTGCAGACAAAATAAGGAACTCATCTCCTGCATACCGGTACAGAAGATCCTGCCTGTCCATAGCACACTTCATATTCTCTGCAAAGCACACCAGGTAACGGTCTCCGTTTTCATGACCATAACAGTCATTGATCAGCTTCAGATAATCCAGGTCGATAAATACAAGGCTGCCCTTCTTATGATTCTTCATAAAGCGCTTGCTGTTGCGGTCAAAAGCCGCACGGTTCAGACATCCGGTAAGGGCGTCCTTCTCCATGGACTCTTTCAGGCGTTCAATCCGAAGCTCCTCCCTGGTAAGGAGACGTACCATCTGGTCGTAATTCTCCTTCTCCTTCTCCAGAGCCTCCAGATACATTCTCTCGAATTCCGGTATCTGTCTCCGAAGCTCTTCCCGGTCACTTCTGCATGCAGCAGTGCGCATAAGCTTGTAAACCGGGCAGAAGCTTCCGCTGAAATTCCGGGCATTTTTAATGTAGTTTCCAATACGTATAATGTCGTCCCAGCGTTCTTCCTCCGCCATTACCTGAAGGAACTCTCCGAAATAGCAGACGCAGAAGCTTAAGGTATCCCTGGCACCCTCCCCGGCTTCCATTTTCTTCATATAGCTGTTAAATTCTTCCGCAATGACCGCCTTGTCTTTTTGCTGGTAAAGGCGAAGATACAAGTCCGTAAATTCCTTCTGAAGCAGGAAAAAGGCTCTGCCATCTTCAGGAATCTCCCGTTCTGTAAGAATCGCCTGCATATCCACTGCCGCCTGCTCCGCGCCTGCAACATCTCCC
Organism: Ruminococcus sp. 1001136sp1_2201st1_G3_2201SCRN_220225; assembly: GCF_040924365.1. Taxonomy (NCBI): domain Bacteria; kingdom Bacillati; phylum Bacillota; class Clostridia; order Eubacteriales; family Oscillospiraceae; genus Ruminococcus; species Ruminococcus sp. 1001136sp1_2201st1_G3_2201SCRN_220225. Next base: position 82,805 of record NZ_JBCOME010000002.1, read on the forward strand.
ATGCCCAGCTTCACGTAAACCTTGCTGTCATAATAGACCAGCTCATTTAAAGTATCCGAATTCCAGAAATCCACACTGCTGTCACAGGGATCCAGTCTGGAAATATCCAGCATTTTCTCCAGATAAAAATCTGCCTCCAAAAACAGCCCACAGTCTGAAAAAGCGGCTACGATAGTGTTATAAACGGATTTCAGAGGGGATCTTAAGGTAAATCCGGAATTGGCATATTTCAGGCCATATTCCACAATCTTCGGGGGAAAACCAAGGCAGAAATAAAGTCTTACCAGGGCAAGATAAAGTCTGGATTTCTCCTTGGAACGCTCCATGTGAACTCCGGCCTCCCGGCAGATTTCGATCAGAGGATAAGCATATTCCCGAAAATTATAGGCAAAAATCCCATAACTTATATAATAGATTTCTTCTGTATAAACAGTAAAATCCGATATCTGCTTCAGCTCCTCCACACAGCGTGCCACATCCTCTTTTGTCCAGGTTCCTGTTTTTACTTTATTTTTTATTTCTTCAACTGTATACATACAAGTTTTATTCTCCTGCTTATTACTGTTGTTAATTCGACAAAAGACCCGGTGAGTTTAATAGATCACCCGGTCTCTTCCCTGTTCTTTGCCCATATAAAGTTTCGCATCCACATTTTTCAGCAAGGTGTCTATATTGGACTTGAAATCATTCTCTTCCACTCCAAACGTCATGGTAACCGGAATCCATTCTCCCCTCCAGTCAAACTGATCATTGTCCAGCTTCATGCGAAGAGTGTTGAGCATAAGGCATACTTCGTCTCCGTTCATGTCCGGGAAAAAGAAGATGAATTCTTCGCCTCCCCAGCGGCACAATTTGGCATGCTCACCCAATTCCCGGCTCATATGCTGTGTGATCCATACCAGTACCGCATCTCCGCAGTCATGTCCCCAGTGGTCATTGATCCTCTTAAAGAAATCAATATCGCCCATACCAATGGTAAACGCCATAGCAGGCTCTTTCCTGTGCTTCTCCGTAATATACTGCATCATCTGACGGCGGTTCCACAAACCTGTCAGCGGATCGGTCCCTGCCTGTTTCTTCAGCTGCTCATTATACAACACCAGCTTCTTCTCCGCAGATTCCACATTGGAGCTGAACATACTGCACGCTACAGCCATAAGCACAAACGTCACAATGGTATTTATGATCTGTAATACAACTGTAGCCGTTTCTGTCAGGGCAAAAACAGAAATATTTACCCTGCAGTACAAAAACAGACTGAATCGTACTGCAAACAGAACTACTGTATAGCTGATCTTATACACAAGAGAATTGTAGACAGCAAAATATACCAGTACCAGCATCTCAAACATCAGATGCTGAATACCGCAGTCCCATCCATAGAGAATAACAAACACAATCACCCATGCCAGCTGCAGACCACTGCAGACAAGCACACTGGTGTGTACCTTCAACCGGTATGTTGCATAAAAAGCAGCAACCGACATTGCTGCGAAAATATATCCTGTCCAGACCTCTGTCTTCGGTCCCACAATGCAGAATACTAACGGAATGATCAGAAAATAAAGTCCCAGAATCAACAATATAATTCTGAGAAGGAACAATATACGCTGAGGCTCATTCTCATGAACTGCTTCTTTCCTCAACAATGCATTAAATTTCCTGCACAGCCCTTTAACCATTACAGGTGCCGCCTTTCCCACGAGTGTTCAATATAATAATATTGCACTATTTATCACAAAAATGCAACCTTTTTTGTAATTATTTATATTATTTGCGCTTTTTACTTTACGGTTCAATGGTAACGTTCCGCAAGGTGTTTTTTGTGAACAAAGTTCACAGGAAGTCCGGGAATCTCAGCACGAAATCATGCGAATGCATGATTTCTGCGCATCGCAAAGCGTGTTACTGGTCACGAAGTGACAGTAGCCTTTTTGCCAAATATTGCTTTTTATTCATAGTCAGGATTACAGAATCAAAAAATCTGATATATAAATCTTTTGTAACGATTCGGCAGGTGCTTTAATCCTCCACTCTTGTTCCCATGTAATAGAAGCCTTTACAGGTATCCAGACGCACATTCACATACTTGCCAAGAAGATCCGGGGTTCCCGGAAAATGAACCAGCAGATTATACTGGGTTCTTCCTGTGAAAATACCCTTTTCCTTGCTCTCCGTCTCAACAAGAACTTCCTGAACCTCGCCCTGGAATCTGGAAGAGACTTCTCTTCCTTTCTCCTGAACCAGCTTTAGAAGGCGGTCAAAACGATCCTTCACCACATCCTCTGGAACCTGATCCTCCATCTTCGCCGCAGGAGTGCCGCTTCTCTTGGAATAGATAAAGGTAAATGCAGTATCAAAATCAGATTTCTCCACTACATCCAGAGTTTCCTGAAAATCCTCCTCAGTTTCACCCGGGAAACCTACAATAATATCTGTAGTCAGGGAAATATCCGGCACCGCTGTACGGATTTTCTCCACCAGTCCCAGATACTTCTCCTTATCATAATGCCGGTTCATGATCTTCAGGATACGGCTGCTGCCAGACTGCATAGGCAGATGCAGATGATGGCACACCTTCCTGCTCTTACTCATATATTCGATCAGCTCATCAGATAGATCCTTCGGATGAGAAGTCATAAACCGGATTCTCTTCAGCCCCTCGATCTGCTCCACCTTCTCAAGAAGCTGTGCAAAAGTCACCGGATCCTTCAAAGTCTTTCCATAAGAGTTTACATTCTGTCCCAGAAGCATAACCTCTGTAACGCCATCCGCCACCAGAGCCTCTATCTCTTTCACAATCGCCTCCGGCTCACGGCTTCTTTCACGCCCTCTTACATAAGGCACAATGCAATAACTGCAGAAATTATTACATCCAAACATAATATTCACACCGGACTTAAAAGAATAATTACGCTCTGTAGGCAGCTCCTCCACGATCTTATCCGTACCCTCCCAGATATCGATCAGCTGGCTGTCACGATTCTCCATCTCATAAAACAGCTCTGCAAACTTAAAAATATTATGGGTTCCAAACACCAGATTGACAAATGGATAATCCTTCTGGATCTTATCCACAACCTGCTTCTCCTGCATCATACACCCAAACAAAGCAATCTTCATATCCGGATTAGACTTCTTCAGACTATGCAGCTTACCAAGGCGACCATACACCTTAAGATTGGCATTCTCACGAACCGTACAGGTATTATAAATCACAACATCCGCATCCTCTGTTTCCTGTCTCTTAAAACCAATCTCATCCATAATCCCTGCGACAACCTCAGATTGCTTCTCATTCATCTGACACCCAAACGTCTGCAGACAATAAGTAATCCGCCGTCCCAGCTCCCGCTCCCTCAAAGCCACCATCTCAGCCAGCTTCGCCATATAATAATACTGACGCTCTGTATCATCCTGAGGCGGTGTAATACTCGTATCTATCTTACTGAAATCAATTTCATTAAACATACTTTATTCCTTTCATAAAAAGACCCCTTGTCAAATCAAGGGGCTACTCCTGTCTATATCTAAATATTTTATCCTATTTACCCCCTTTTGTCCAGCAATTTATTTCCCCACACTAAGCACTGCCCTGCACACAAGCTCTCCATTTCCCGATCCCATCTTGCACCTTCCCACTTACACAATTATCCTCCCCCAGGCGCTGCCCGCACGCAAGCTCTCCATCCCCCGATCCCATCTTGCACCTTCCCACCTATACAATTATCCTATCCCCAGGCGCTGCCTGCAGCCGCCGTCCCTTCCCAGTAACCAGTGAGAGGAAGTGGGTGCCGTCTGGGGGCATTGCCGAAATGGGGCGTCTGGCGAGCATAGCGATCTATAAAATTGCACTGTCTGAGCCCTGCAAGGGCGAGTTTGCAATTTTATAGATCACTAGGCGGCGGAGCCAGACACCCCATTTCGGCACCGCCCCCAGACGGCACTCACTTCCTCTCACGTCCCTCGAAATCAAAAAAAGGCTTCAGGGAACGCACTCACACACTCCCTGAAGCCATTCATATAGGGGAAATTACAGCTCTACGTAATGTCCCTCTGCTTCACCGTTTACTACATAATATGCCTTATTCTCTTCAGTCTTAACGTAAACTTTAATATCCTGGATATCTTCTTCTTTCTTTCCGGTCATCTCTGTCCAGGCCTTTTTCACATTTGCCACTACATCCTTAGTAGTGAATTCCTTGCCTGCATACTGAATAAAAATCTCCTCAGCTGCAACAGCAGCCTTCTTAGCAGTTCTTCTAACAGCAGGCTTCTTAGCCTCTGCCTTCCCAGCTGTCTTAGCCGGAGCCTTTGCAGTCTCCTTAACAGCCTCTTTCGCAGTCTCTTTAACAGTCTCTGTAGCTGCTTTCACAGTCTCAACAACAGCTGTCTTAACAGCCTCTGCCTTACTTGGCTCAGCCTTTACCTCTGCTGCAGCTGTAGCTTTAACCTCAGCCACAGTCTTAGCAGCCTTCTTGGCCGCCATTGTTTCTGCCTTTTTTGTAGTTCTCTTCGTAGCCATTATAATAGCCTCCTTGACGGTGAATATAATCTTCGTTTTCGCTTCTATGATAGAATACTACGAATCAATTTTTTTTGCAAGTTCTGCTAAAATCCCCCTTGACAAACCATTTCTCTGAATTCATAGGTAAAAGTATACAAACAAAACCTGTTAATTTCAGGAAATCCTCGGGTACAAATCTTAAAATCCTGATAATTTTTGTTTTCTTGCACAGTTATTACCAAAAAAAGGATGTATTTTCTTATTTTTTTCGTCATCTATTTCCCTGTAAAACCTTACAATCCAAGATTCTCAAGGTCATATTTCATATAAGCATTCAATCTTTCCTTCAGTTTTTCGTGCTGGGGCAGATCCAGCTCCCTGTCAAGATCCAGGATTCCTCCCGCAGCATCACTGGCAGCCTTCAGTATATCCGAATCCTGATAAATATCTCCGATCCGGAACTCCAGCTGTCCGCTCTGACGGATTCCAAACAGATCTCCCGGTCCCCGAAGCTTCAGATCCTCCCCTGCTATAAAAAATCCATCATTCGATTTATTCAAAATCTCCAGTCTTCTGGAGGTCTCTTCCTCTTCATTTCCCTGCATAAAAATACAATAAGACTGATACGCTCCACGTCCAACACGCCCTCTCAGCTGATGAAGCTGTGCAAGTCCGAACCGCTCTGCATTTTCTACCATCATCACCGTAGCATTTGGCACATTTACACCTACCTCCACTACTGTAGTAGACACCAGAACCTGGATTTCTCCCCTTGCAAACTGTTCCATGATCCCGTTCTTTTCCTTGGGCTTCATTTTTCCATGGAGCATTCCAATGGTGATGTCTGATGGAAAAATCTCCCTCAGCCGTGCTGTATAGTCTGTCACGTTTTCCCCGTCTGCCCCCTCACTTTCTTCTACCATAGGGCAAATCACATATGCCTGGCGCCCTTCCCGCACCTGCCTTTCTATAAAGGAGTAGGCTTTCGGGCGATAAGACGTGCCAACTACACAGTTCTTAATCGGGAGACGCATGGCAGGAAGCTCATCTATAATGGAAATATCCAGATCCCCGTATACAATGATCGCAAGAGTTCTGGGGATGGGAGTGGCACTCATAACAAGTACATGCGGTGCATTTCCCCTGGTGGTCAGCGCCTCCCTTTGCTTCACGCCAAAGCGATGCTGCTCATCGGTGATCACAAGGCCAAGATTCTCGTACACCACTTTTTCCTGGATCAGGGCGTGAGTACCAATGACCACATTTGCCTCCCCGGATGCGATTTCTCCATAAATTCTTCTTTTCTCTTTCTGGGTGGTTGAGCCAGTAAGAAGAACCGGATGGCAGGATGAAATCTCCTGTTCCTCCATCAATTTCGTAAATGCTTCAAAATGCTGATTTGCAAGTACCTCTGTGGGCACCATCAATGCTGCCTGATAGCCATTTTCCACAGTAAGGATCATTGCCAGAAAAGCCAGAATCGTTTTTCCGCTTCCAACGTCGCCCTGAACCAGCCGGGACATAAGGGTATGCCCGCAAAGGTCTCTTTCGATCTCATGCCAGGCGTTTAGCTGTGCCTTCGTCAGATGATAAGGAAGACCTTCCATAACCTGTTCTGTGGTCCATACCGGCTTCATGGGAAAAGCATTGGGAGCTTCTTCTGTTTTTCCCTTCAAGATCTGTACTGCCAGAATAAACAAAAGAAATTCGTCAAACACAAGGCGTTTTCGCGCCGCCAGAAGTTCCTGCATATTGCCTGGAAAATGGACAGTAGAGATGGCATAATTATCATCTGCCAGGTGATAAAATTCCTTAATCTCATCTGGGAGAAATTCTGTCTGCAGGCTCTGTTCATCCAGGATCTGGTGCATCAGCTTGATTATCAGTTTGTTTGTAAGCCCTGCAGTAAGTCCGTATATGGGCTGCATGCTGTGAAGGATTTCCTCATAAGCCGCCGGAGTAAAAATCTCCGGATGCTCCATCTCCAGGTGACCTTTTTTTCTGGAGATTTTGCCGCGGAAAATGAAGCAGCTGCCTTTTTTCAGGGTATTTTTTAAGTAGGGGGCATTAAACCATACCACAGGAAGTCTTCCGGTGGTATCTGCCACAGTGACGGAGATCACCTGGAGATTACGAATCCTGTTTACATAGACTCCGGCAGTGACAGTTCCACGAACAGACACCACGGAGTTCTCCTTCAAAGAACCAATTTCCTCCGGTGCCTCATATGAGTCGTAATTTCTTGGATAGTAATGGAGCAGGTCATCTGTTGTGGTGATACCGATCTTCTGAAATAGTTTTTCCGTCTTTTCTCCTACTCCTTTTAGTTCCCGAAGAAGCTTTGCCACTGTTTTTCCCCTCTTTCTGACCATTCATCTCTGTTTCCGGGTCTTTCTTCATTTGCCCGAAAAGCGTTCTCATTATTTTACAACAAAGACTGCCAATTTTCCATACTTATTTCACTTTGCCCATAGCAATATCTCCTGCCAACCACTTCGACCTCAACAACAGCTTCACGGTGCGCAAAAAAACTTAATATTACCAATGATCCTAGGTTTATTGTCAAAGAAGACAGGGCGGAAATCTTCCACCCTGTCTTCAATCTCTTTATCATTCGCTGCCCTGCAGCTATTCATTACTCAACAGAAATAATGTAATAGTAAATCGGCTGTCCACCCATATTTACCTCTACTTCGCAGTCTGGATATGCTTCCTCCAGCTCTGCGGCAAGGCTCTCGGCATCCTCTTCTGTGGTCTCAGCACCGTAGTAAATGCTAATCACCTCAGAATCCTCGTCTACCATAGCTGCCACCATTTCTTTGGCAACATTCTCACGTCCCTTGCCTACTGCAAGAATTCCGTGATCACCGATTCCCATAATATCACCCTCGTGGATTTCTTTCTCATCCAGTCTGGTGTCGCGGACTGCGTATGTTACCTGTCCGGTCTTCACCATGGATACAGCCTCCATCATGGCTTCCAGATTCTCTTCTCCGTTCATTTCCGGCTGGAAGCTGATCAGAGCTGTAATTCCCTGAGGAATGGTCTTGGTAGGAACTACCACGATCTCTTTGTCCTCGGTAAGGTCTCTCGCCTGGTTTGCAGCAAGTACAATATTCTTATTATTCGGGAAAATATAAATAGTATCTGCATTTACTTCAGCGATGGCATTGAGCATGTCCTCTGTACTTGGGTTCATGGTCTGACCGCCCTCGATGATATAATCTACATTCAGCTCTTTAAACAGGGTGGAGAGTCCTTCTCCCACGGAAACACTGATAAATCCGTATTTCTTATGCTCTTTGGCAGCTTTCGCAGCAGCTTCCTTCTTCTCCTGTTCTTCCTGCTCCCTGGCAAGCTTCTCAGCATCCTTGATCAGCTTCTCCTGGTGTTCCTCACGCATGTTGTCAATCTTCATGCGGGAAAGTGCACCGTAGGTAAGCGCTTTCTCAAATGCCTGGCCAGGATGATTGGTGTGTACATGTACCTTCACGATTTCATCATCTGCTACCAGTACAATGGAATCACCAATTGATGTAAGGAACTCCTTGAAGCTGTGAAGCTCCTCATCCGGAAGAGGCTTATTCAAAAGAATGATGAACTCTGTGCAATATCCAAATTTGATATCTGCTTCTGCCTGCTGGGAGATCCTGGTCACTGCCGGACCGGAAGATACTTTCTCAAATGCAGAATAGTCGATTTCTTTTCCAAGATAACCATCAAATGCACCGCGGAAAACTTCCAGAAGTCCCTGTCCGCCTGAGTCTACTACACCTGCTTCTTTCAGGACAGGAAGCATTTCCGGTGTGCGGGCAAGTGTCTTCTCAGCATGCTCGAAAATGGCACGGAAAAAAAGCTCCAGATTCGCAGATTCCTCTGCAATCTCAGCAGCCTTTACTGCTGCCTCGCGTGCTACTGTAAGAATGGTACCTTCCTTCGGCTTCATAACTGCTTTGTATGCAGTCTCTACAGCCTTCTCCATAGCAGCTGCGATCACAACTGCATCCATTTCTTTATGTCCCTTTGTTCCCTTGGTAAAACCTCTGAGAAGCTGGGAAAGAATAACGCCTGAGTTACCTCTGGCTCCACGCAAGGAACCGGACGAAATAGCCTTGGCGAGTGTCTCCATATCAGGATCTGTAAGACTGCTCACCTCTGATGCAGCTGACATGATAGTCATTGTCATATTCGTACCGGTATCTCCATCCGGAACCGGGAATACATTCAGCTCGTTGATCCATTCTTTCTTCGCTTCCAGATTCTTGGCTCCTGCCAGAAACATTCTGGAAAGTATCTTGGCGTCTATGGTCTGTCTATCCACCACAAGTTTCCTCCTCTAATCCTAATCTATTGCACGAACACCTTCTACGTAAATGTTGATCTTCTCAATCTCCATTCCTGTAAAAGCCTCGACTTTATATTTCACATTGTTTACAAGATTATCTGCAATAGTGCTGATATTCACACCATACGCCACAATTACATGAAAATCAAGGCGAATCTTATTATCTTCTGTGATCTTAACATTTATACCATGCTGTAAGGAATCTCTCCTGAGCAGCTTTACAAGGCCGTCCTTCATGCTGACAGCGGCCATACCGATAATACCAAAACATTCTACTGCAACGCTTCCTGCATAAGTCGCGATTACATCCGTATCAATAATGATCTGGCCAAGGCCGGAATCTATACGTCCCTTCATATGGTTTACCTCCATTAATTTGATTTTCAAAATGTATATACCATATTATACCCTTTTTTCTTCCATAACACAATGTCCAATTTTAGCACGCATCCACGCAAATAGCAAATTTATTTTAAATTGTTTTAAAATTTTCCTTTTTTTGCTTGCAAAATGTTTTTCCATCTGTTAGAATATGAACTGTTGAAAAAAAGCGTCAAGGAGGTGCTATCATGGCTAAATGCGCAATTTGTGAAAAAGGTGCTCATTTCGGAAATAATGTGAGTCATTCCCATAGAAGATCCAATAAGATGTGGAAATCAAACGTGAAATCCGTTAAGGTTAAAACTGAAGGCGGAGCTAAGAAAATGTACGTATGTACTTCCTGCTTAAGATCCGGAAACGTTGAAAGAGCCTAAGAAACACCTGCCCTCACAGTTTTGTGGGGGCTATTTTTTTGTTTCCCGGATAAGCATTTTTTAAGTGTGTTTGAAAAATCATTCCCGCAAAGTGTGGCGTACATTTTGCAGAAAGCCTTTTTCAACAAGCTCCAGAACAGTTTCTCCCAGACAGAATTTATTTTAATAAAAAGGATAGTTACATAAAATGTAAATGGGTATGAAAGGATTCGCTGATAATCTTTTCATACCCATTTTATCTACAAAATAAATGATAGCCACACAGCATACACAAAGCTGCTGCAATCAGAAGTGCGGTGGTCTCGGAGACAAGCAAGCCGATCACCATTCCCAGTCCGATGAAAAATAGCATAAAACCAAGAGCTTTTCCCATAATTCATACAGCCTTGCCTCTTTGGTTTAGTATATTTTATGCTGAAATGCCACATCTGAACACATTAACTTCTAAAATAACCGCCTGCAGCTTTTATAATCAGTTACTCGATCAGACACGATCTAGTTCTCTTCAGAATCTACAGTTTCATCCGCGCTGTTATCTCCGCCAGGTGCGAAGCGGTTTACAAAGTCAGGAACCATATCCAGAACTTTAGTAAGACCATCCTGGTTCTTTACGTTTACAAGCTTGGTGGTACCATTCTGGATTACCAGAACTGCGCATGGGGTCATCTTTCCGGCGAGACCTCCGCCGCCATTGTTCTTTTTATCACCTGCAAATGCACCAGCGCCTACACCAAAGGATACATCCACCAGTGGAAGTATAATGGTGTCTCCTACATGGATCGCATCTCCTACCACTGTCTTCGCAGATACAAATCCATCCATTCCCTTAAACAGGGAGCTTACGGTTTCTTTAAAGTTGTTTTCGTTTTCCATTTCTAGTCCTCCTTATGCTTCCATCGGTTGATAACGTATTTTATATTTTTATTGAAGTAAATCTCTATTGCTGCCTTGATGAGCACAATGCCATAAATACGGCCTTTCAGAGATACATTTCCAGTCAGCTGGTTCTCTCCATCAAAAAGCGGATTCACATGAATCCTGTTCTTGTGAAATGGAAAGGTCATACCAAGCACTGCCAGAACTGTCCCGGTAATGGCCGGATCATCACATCCAAAAGTAACATCGCCTTCCACTTTCGTTGGAAGTACATGATGGAGCAGGCCTTTCGCGTCTTTCCATACAAGAGAAATTGCAGCCTTGGTCCGTTCATTGGTAAGAAATTCTTTCCACCAGCCAAGCTTATCTGTAATTCCTGAAATTGTTTTCGTTATATTTTTAATTTTCTCAATTATACCTTTAATTATTGAAATAACCTTATTCCACAGATTTCCCGGGAATCGGATTATTTTGCTTAGTATTTCCCAAATACGCGTAATTAAGCCGGACTTTGAAGCAGATTTGATATTTTCTTCCTGCTTCTCTTCTGATGGCTTCCCTGTCTGCGGTTCTGCTGTATTATTTTCCAACAGCACCGCCTCAGTTTTTGGCGCATGATCTTGAAAATTCTCTGCTGCATGTGCTTCAGGCTGAGATGCTTTCTTCTCAGTTTCTATGCGAGACTCTGCCATCTGCTTAGTTTTCTCTTCAGCAACAGCATTACTCACATTCGACTCTTCACCAGAAGCTTCTTTTACATCTGGCTTTTTTGTTCTGTTCTCCTGAGATATTCCCTTCGTTTGCGCAGATTTCTTTTTCCTCTTCTTTGCCTTACTCCTGGAGGTTTGGCTGACGGAGTTCTTTCTTCTGCCGCCTTTTAGCTTCTTAAGCCAGCCTTTTATAGTTTCTAATGAAACTCCAAAAAGCAGGATCACCAGCTTTCCTTCTCCATCATGAAAGAAAAACCTGGCGCCTATGGCGTGAAACAGCCAGGTAATTCTGGCTTCCAGTTCTGTCTCCTTAAAACTGCCGGCCTCCTTTACAGCCCTCGCCTGGTAGCGTACCGGGCAGAACAACAGAAGGAGCACTGCCAGAAGCGCAAGTCCCAGCAGGATTTCCAGTATGATCAATATAAACTTTATGAGGATCCACAGTATATGTAACATGCGCTCACCTGTTCTTAAAATATTCTTTTACCTGAAATGCACCTGTCTCCCCGTAAATATTCTTCACAATATCTACTGCCAGATCAATGGCTTCGTCTTTTCCTTTCGCCATACCAACGATCTCAGGACATCTGGCATAATAGCTCTTCTGGATCAGCATGTAGGAAGGTACAATCTCAAGAAGATTTCCCGGATTCTCAGACAATGTGACCAGATAAACCCCAAAAGCCATCCTGCCTGCGTCAATCCTCTTCCGTGCTTTTGCCGCGTCTTTGATTCCTTCTCCCACATAATAGTCTTCTCGCCATTTCAGCATATTCGGCACAACTCTCCTTTGTTATTACTGCTTGACATACACCTTTTGTTATATTAATATTTCCCTTCTCTGGAAATTTTAAACATTTTACAACTATTCCGCAAGGCATTTCTTGTGAACCTCGTTCACAGAACGAACCTGTCAGGATGCTAGAGCGTGTTTGAAAAATCATTCCCTAGAGCATGTTTGAAAAAAGCATTCCCGCAAAGTGGGGCGTGCAGATTGCGGGAATGCTTTTTCAAACACGCTTTAGCAGCATTGTCATATAATAAAGGCTGCGTAAATCAGCTACGCAGCCTTTATTCTCCCCATGAATCAGAAATATTTCTGCTGCCTGTCCCATAATCCGGCACTTCGCAGTTCCAGATATTCCTGGTACGCCTTCTCAACGATCTGCTTCTCGTTCGCAAAACGAAGCAGATGGTAAATCTCGTGAAACTTGTAATACCCGGAGTCCACGAAAAATTCCTCTCTTTGAGGCTTGCTATGATAATTATCCGCCGTCATAAGATACCAGTGTACCTCTTTATTGACCATGTCTTCCGGCACTGTGAAATTGTACTGGCTCTTGCCTACATACTTCACAATGGAAGCTCTGACATCAGCTTCCTCCTTCACTTCCCGCAATGCGGTCTGCTCATGAGTCTCTCCTGGCTCTACGGTTCCTTTCGGTAAAACCCATCCTTCGTAACGGTTTTTGTAAGATTTATATAGTGCAAGAATCTTACCTCGATGAATTACCACACCGCCACAGCTCGTTGCTTCTATCATGCTGCAATCCTCCTGTAATGCGTGTGTTTTCTAAACTGTATATAGTATACCTCTTTTTCAGAAAACTGGCAACAGGGAATATAATATAGATTGCTGTTAGTTGGCGTAATAAGCATCAAAAATCTGTCCCGCAATCGGAACTGCTGCCTCACTGCCGGAGCCTCCATTCTCCACGATCACGGCAACCACCAGATCCGGATCATCTACATTGGAATAGCCGATAAACCAGGAATGGCTGTGTCCTTCCTCGTCAAACTCCGCGGAACCGGTCTTACCTGCTACTGTATAGCTTCTGCCGGAAAGTGCGGAAGCTGTACCGGAATCAACCACCTGTTTCATTAATTTGCCAAGAAGATTGGCCTCATTGGAACTCATCAGCCGTTTATAAGCTACCGGCTCTGTCTTTTTTACTGAATCGCCATTGTCATTTACCACCTCGTCAATAAGATAAGGTTTCATCAGAACACCATCATTTGCAATGGCACAGGTGATCAATGCCATATGCATAGGCGACACAAGAGTATTGCCCTGTCCAATGGCAGTCTGCATGATCAGAGGAGTTACGGAATCTGCATCAAGGGAAAAGCTGCTGGTTCTGTAGGAGTTCAGCGGCAGACTCTTATTAAACAGAAGATCCTCTGCAGTCTCGCGAAGAGACGCACCCCCAAGACCAACTCCAATATCTGCAAATGCACAGTTGCAGGAATTTGCAAATGCAGAATAGAAATTCTCCTGCCCGTGAACTGTATTGTGATAACAGTGGATCGTGTGATCCTGCAAGGTGATACTTCCCTCACAGAGATAATTGTATCCCTCAAATGTTCCCTTTTTGCGGAAATAATCAAGTGCAGTCACAACCTTAAAGGTAGAACCTGGCGGATATGCACCATTTGTGGCTCTGTTCAGAAGACTGCTGTCATTCTCATCGTTGACCAGATAGTCCCAGTTGTCCCCAATGGTATTTGGATCAAAATCAGGCTTGCTCACTTCTACAAGTCTTTTTCCGGTAGATGGTTCCATTACCACAACAGCCCCTCTTCTGTCACCCAATGCATTGTAGGCAATACTCTGAAGATTGGCATTCAGGGTAGATACAACTGTATCTCCGGTATTCTTCTCATTAAGGAACTGGTTCTTCATCTGAGTCAGAAAAAAAGAATGGGAAGTCAGAAGGGTAAAGTTCGCTTCTGATTCCAGACCGCTTTTTCCATTGGTATCATACCCCACAACATGAGAGAACATATTGGAATATGGATAATTACGTGTCTCAGTTCCATCCTCACTTACATTGGTCTGCGCCAAAACCTGTCCATCAGAAGACAGGATCTTACCTCGTACTACACGGTCGGAAAAGGAATCCTGTCTGGTATTGTAAGGACTGTTAATAAAATCATCGCTTTTAAAGCCATCAAAATAAATCAGATACCCGATCATACTGATAAAAATAATCCCAAAGAAGATGGAAACAAAGGTATATTCTTTATTTCTGGCTTTGCGCTTTTTAGTAATCTCTTTCTTCCGCTGCCTCAACAGCTCTCTGTCTCGCTCTCTTTGCTGCCTCTCGTCGATGTCTCTCAATTTCTTCGTCCTCGTCCTCTCTATAAATATACAAGCCCTGGATAATAGCGATCATCAAAATCATACACATTATGGAACTTCCTCCATAGCTGACCAGAGGAAGGGTCACGCCTGTCATAGGTATGAATTTGGTGGCACCTCCAACGGTAAGGAACACCTGAAACGCATATTCCGTACCAAGACCAATGGCGATCAGTTTATAAAACGGATTCTTAATCTGCAGGGCAATCTCCACGATAGTAAGGAAAAAGCTCATACACACAAAGATCAGGCAGATGGCAAAAATCCCGCCAAGCTCCTCGCAGATTGCACTGAAAATAAAGTCGTTTTTTACAACCGGAATTTTCTCCGGAGAGCCTTGGCAAAGTCCCATTCCAAACCATCCGCCTGTACCAATGGCAAACAGGGACTGTACGATCTGGTATCCTTCATTCTGATAAACTGCCATAGGATCTTTCCATGCACTGACACGCTGCCTTACATGGCCAAACAGGTGATATGCCACTACAGCGCCTGCTGTACCGCCTGCAATTCCAATGCAAAGGTATGCCGGCTTCCTAGTTGATACATAGATCAGCACCAGATAAGCCACAAAAAATATTACAGCACTTCCAAGATCTCTTGAAAGCACCAGGATTCCCACATGAAGACCTGCCACAATAGTAGCCAGCACAACTTTCTTAAAAGTTACCTCTCTTGCCAGAAGGGATGCCATAAAGAACACGAAGGTCAGCTTGATCACCTCGGAAGGCTGGATTCCCATCAGAGAGAGCTTGGCGCCGTAACTTGTCTGTGCCAGAACAAGAACTGCTCCAAGAAGAACAACTCCAAGCCCTGCATACACCCAAGTGAGATCCTTGAGAAATTTCATCCTGCGGATCATAACCGGAATCACCAGCGCCACTGCACTTCCGCACGCAACGATCAAAAGCTGCTTATTGGCAGAGGCAATATCCAGCCTGCACAGCATTATAAATCCAACGCTTAAAAGCATGCACATGTTATTTAAAAGCAGCATAGACGCATTTTTATAAATTCTGCGGTATAAAATAAGGATCGCAGCAAAATATATCATCATTTCTGCATAAAAGATGACAACCTTAAAATCAAAGGTTTTCAGAAAAATCACAACAAATGCGGTAAAATCCAGGAAAAAGGTTAAGGTGATCTGACTTCTTAAAAGTCCTTTCCTGTCTGAAGCGTGTTTCCCGACAACAAGGTAGTAGCACAAAACTGTGTACACGATCATCAGTGTCAGGATCACATATTTGGATAATTCAACAACAATATTAATCATACGCCTTTACTCGGCTCCTCTTTTAAAATGACCTTTTGTAAACTCATATTCGTGAGATACCCGGCCGCCATGATATGCAGCCACAAAATCTTCCACGATCCGTTCTGTCTCTTCCCTGCTTTCTATGGTAAAAGCCAGTCTTACAGATGAAACACCAAGTTCTTCCACCCTGCCTGCTTCCTTCAAAAGCCCGTATGGCAGACTGTTATAGATGATATTATAACATGAATCTGCCGCCTTTGTATTTCCCATTTTCCATGGGCGGCAATAACAGACCACAGGAAATTCCTTGTCATAACGGTCTTTCAGAACAAGCCTCTCCTCCTGTCCATTGCAGCCGGAAGTATTCTTGCGTACACACTGGGCGCTGTGCATAAGAGGCAGACGGCCGTAGACAATCATCTCACTGCCTGCATTTTCCCTGTGGCGAAGTTCCTTCTCATTCAGCTCCAGGGGAACTGTATTTCGAAGGATTCCCTGATCTTTCCAGAAACGGATGGCTTCATCATTCCAGGTATACAGGGAGTGATCCAGCACACACTTGTCTGCCAGTCCCATCTGTGCCAGTGCACTGTAGGACTCCAGATTCCGCACAAGAAATCCGCTCAGCCCTGCTTCCAGCCACTTTTTCACCTGCTCCATATAACCTTCCGGTGGATTTTCTCTTGTAATATGAGGAAGAGAAAGGTACATTTCCTTTCCATTGTCAAGACCTGTCTGCAAATGTTTCTCCATTAATGCGTAAGGAAGATAAATGCCCTGGATTCCGGTCTTTTGGCAGAGGACTTCAGAAGCATCCTCGTTTTCACAGGACACGTAAACCGGAATGTATTCCTCTTTATTGCGGGGAACATTATCATGAATCACAACATCACGGATTTTTGCCGGAGTCTCTTCTGCAATTCTCTTAACCCGCTCGTCTCCCACATTTCGCCTGTATTTTCGTAAAAGCTTCTCCTTCAGATTCTCTAATGCCTGATGCCGCGCCTCATTTAAAGTCTTCATGGGAACAAAAACGGAATCCTCCATATAAATTTCCAGTTTTTCCCATATAAATGAGGTGTTTCCCAGCTTGTCCATCTGCTGACGCACTCGTTCTTCCGTTACCGGCTGGCTCTTTGCGTATTGTACTTCTCCAACACATTCATATGCATCTTCTCCCTGGCAGGAAACATGAAGAAGGACCGGAGAACCGGGGACAAGGTGAAGTTCACCTGTGATTTTCTCTTTCAGCTGCTTCGTTTCCAGGAAAACTTCCCCTGTTTTTTTCTCATTTGTAAAAGCCATCATCTGAGGACCATTTCCCATCTGATAGTAGCCTGTACAGGAACCGCCTCTGTTAAACAGATCCAGAAGATATTTTTTATCTTTTTCTGTCACATGATAATTCGCAGGTCCTTTTTCAAAAAGAAAATCCAGATATTTCCGATACATACCGGTAACGCCAGCAGTGTAAGCCGGCTGCTTCATTCTGCCCTCTATTTTCAGAGAAGTAACTCCCGCTTCTATAATTTCAGGCAAAATTTCAATGGTGCAGATATCTTTCAGGCTTAACGGGCAGAATTCTCCTTTTCCATACTCTTTTGCCCTGAAATTCTTCACCTGGTACGGCAGACGGCAAGGCTGGGCACAACGACCTCTGTTTCCGCTTCTGCCTCCTAAAAGACTGCTCATCAGACATTGTCCTGAATAGCTGTAGCAAAGTGCTCCATGGACAAAAGCCTCTATCTCAATTGGACAGGCTTCATGCATGCGTGAAAGCTCCTGAAGGGACAGCTCTCTTGCTGCAACCACCCGGGTTGCTCCCTGTTCTGCCAGAAACTTCATACCTTCCGGGCCGGTCACCGTCATCTGTGTACTGGCATGAAGATGAAGCTTGGGAAATTCCCTCTTCAGAAGGGAAAATACTCCCATATCCTGAACGATCACTGCATCAAGACCAGCGTTATAGTAAGGTTCCAAATAGGAAACCAGGTGTTCATTTAGTTCTTTGTTTTTCAACAGGGTGTTGACAGTGAGGTATAGCTTCCTGCCATGAATATGTGCCACATCAATAGCCCGAAGAAGCTCCTCTTCATTAAAATTCTGGGCATATGCCCTGGCTCCGAACATCGTACCACCTACATATACGGCATCTGCGCCTGCTCCAAGCGCTGCCTCAAAGCCTTCGTAGGAGCCGGCAGGAGCCAGCAATTCTATATTGTTCTGGTTCAAAGTTTGTCCTCCATTTTATGTGAAAGTCTCAGATCTCAGCAGAAAAAATACCGCCTCAGTCCACGGCATTTTTCTCTTATCTGCCAGACAGACGATTTGCTGATAAAGGAAAAGAGGAATCACCTAAGCAATCCCTCCTGCTATTATTTCAGCATTTCATCCAGTTCTTTTTCCAGTTCTTTTACTTTACCTTCCAGAAGATTCTTCCCGTCAAGAGCTTCCTGCTCATTCTTCTGTGCTTCTTCAATCTGCATGCGAAGGGAAATAAGCTCGTGCTTCAGGTCATACATCTCCTGATCCTTCTGCTGCAGGTCAAGTTCGTAAGTCTCCACCTGCTTCTTCGCCTTGAAGTAATCGTCTGTAATATTCAGGCTGAGAAGCATATGCTTGGTCTCCATAGGCTGTCTGCCGTATCCTGGCACAGTCTCCAGCTCTCCTATCTTCTTATTCATATATGATGCAACCTGCTGGAAATATTCCTCTGATTCATATCCTCCCAGGGTAATGATCTTACCCCCGATGATCACCTGTGCTGTATTCTTGACCGCCATTCGTTCAAGCCTCCTGTATCTTTATACTACCAGATTCTCCTTACACTGTTACACGAAAATAATCCGTCGCTTTCATTCTATAGCCGGTAACCTTTTCGTGGAATATTATCTGTAAATCTAATATTCTCACAATGTGTCCGGAAAAACCAGTCTGTTTACTATCTTTTCGTATCATAATTTATGTAAGCACTCCTATTATAATCGAAAAGTGTTGAAAAGTATAGGATTTTTTACAAAAGTTTATCTTTTATATTTCCGGAACAGGAAAACCAAGGTGTTCGTAAGCAAGTGCGGAGGCCGTCCGCCCTCTCGGGGTGCGGTTCAAAAAGCCATTTTTCAGAAGGTACGGCTCGTATACATCTTCTAAAGTACCGGAATCTTCACCGATGGCTGCTGCCAGAGTGTCAAGTCCAACAGGGCCGCCTTTGAAATTTACAATAAGAGTAGTCAGGATCTGGCGGTCCAGTTTGTCCAGGCCGTACTGATCTACTTCCAGAAGGTTCAGGGCAAAGCATGCAACATCGTAAGTGATCCTTCCATCATATTTCACCTGGGCAAAATCACGGACACGCTTTAACAGACGATTTGCAAGACGGGGGGTTCCCCGGGAGCGCATGGCGATCTCTCCGGCACCTTTCACGTCAATTTCCACTCCAAGTACCTGGGCAGAACGCATAATGATTGTGGTTAGTTCCTTCTTACTGTAAAATTCCAGATGATGAATCACACCAAAACGGTCGCGGAGCGGCGCAGAAAGAAGTCCGGCTCTGGTGGTAGCACCTACAAGGGTAAATTTCGGCAAATCCAGTCGGATCGACCTGGCGGAAGCACCCTTCCCGATCATAATATCAATGGCGAAATCCTCCATAGCAGGGTAAAGCACCTCTTCCACCTGTCTGTTCAGGCGGTGGATCTCGTCCACAAAAAGAATATCCCCTTCCTGAAGATTATTCAGAATCGCCGCCATTTCTCCAGGCTTCTCAATTGCAGGGCCGGAAGTCACTTTCATATGCACACCCATTTCATTGGCAATAATGCCGGAAAGGGTAGTTTTTCCAAGTCCCGGAGGGCCATAGAAAAGGACATGGTCCAGGGAATCGTGACGCTGTCTGGCAGCTTCAATATATATTTTTAAGGTATTTTTGGTTTTTTCCTGACCAATATACTCGTCCAGGGTCTGTGGACGAAGATTCCCTTCCAGAGAAAAATCCTCTTCCATAACATCAGTGGTTATGATACGATTGTCCATTTTTTACCTCTTGAAATTAATGTTTGCATTTATATAAAGGGATGCATTCCATTCACGATGGCACCCCTTTGCGAAAAAATTTATAGGATCTAGAAATTCTTCAGCGCAGCTTTCAGGATTCCTTCTACATCCGTCGGCTCCACATCTGTCACCTTACGCACTGCGCGGAGGGCATCTGTACTGCTGTAACCAAGTGCCACCAACGCTTCAACTGCTTCCTGTCTGGCATCTGTCATTCCTGCTCCAGCTGCAGCTGTAGTAGCCTGAACCTGTTCATTGGCAAGCTTCTGCTCAAAGGCTTCTTCCAGACTGAGCTTATCCTTCAGCTCCAGGATCAGCTTCTGGGCTGTTTTTTTACCGATTCCAGGGGCTTTTGACAAAGTTTTCACATCATCGGAAAGAACAGCAAAGCGAAGCTCATCTGCAGTGATTCCTGCCAGAACTCCCAGAGCAGCTTTCGGTCCAACTCCGTTTACACCAAGAAGAAGTTTAAACACCTGTAAATCATCTTTATTGAAAAAGCCATAGAGAACCATTGCATCTTCTCTTACCTGAAAATAAGTATGAAGCTTCACTTCCTGTCCAATGTGTAGCTGTGCCAGTGCGTTTCCGGTCATATTTATTTCAAATCCGATGCAATTTGATTCTATGATTGCAGAATTCTCGGTAAGGTCTGCTACTGTTCCTCGGATGAATGAGATCATGGGGAGGACCTCCTGTTTTATCTATTGTAAAGAGTTATATTCGAAATTCTTTGTCATCATACCATATCTAATAAAAAAAAGCAAACATTCATTCGGGTAAAAATAAATTCAAACGGACGCGATGGAGCCAGTCATATTCCACGCGGACCGCCGCAACGTTCCACCAAGCTAATGGCCAACTACAACTAAGACGTTCAGGAGAGCCTTCACGTCTAAGTTTACGTAGGCCATGGATCTTGGCTTCACTAAAACCACGGCTTAAATGGTCTGCTTAGGAATAGGACTGGCCCCAACGCTGGTAGTCGGCTAAAACTAATCTTTTCCCGAACAGTCATAAAATACTTAACAGTCCTTTTTCACAATTTTTCCATGATAAAGAACCGTACAAATAAGAACCGTCAACGGCACTGAGAGCACAATGCCGAAACTTCCCGCCAGCCCCTGCATGATGGCGATTCCAATGTTATTGGAGTTGATAATCTGCTGGTAAGGAAGGTCGTAAGCGTAGTCCAGGAGGAGCATGCTTACACTGCTTCCGGCAAAAGCTAGGATCAGAGTGTTGCTGTCTGTACCCATCATGTCACGGGCTACATGCATTCCGGCTTTGAACAGGTCGGCGCGGCTCATTGCCAGGTTTTGATTATAGATTTCGTACATGGAACTGCAGACAGACATTGCCACATCCATCACGGCGCCCAGACAGGAAATAAGAAGGCCTGAGAAAAGGAGACCGCCTACCTGGATTCCATTTGTGTTCCATAAGGTCATCAGCGTCTCAATATCGGAAACATTGTAGCCTGTGATTCCAGATGCCATGCTGAAAAGCCAGGCGGAAATTCCGGCGATTACTACGCCGGCTACGGTTCCTGCCGTGGCTGCTATGGTTTTTCTAGTAGCTCCGCCGATCATGTACATTGTCACCAGCGTAGTGATAAAGCACATAAATACGGCCGCTCCAAAAGGAGACACATTCCGATAGATCAGTGGCAGATACACAAAGATCACGCAGAAAAAGGTAAACACAAGCCCGATACATCCTTTTATACCCTGGCGTCCGCCTATAGCGCACAGTGCCAGGAGATAAAGTGCTGCAAAAATGTAGATCACCCATTCCCTGTCCTGGGTGTACACACTGGCGATGGTGGTATCTCCAGCCACACTTTGCATCACGATTACTTTCATTCCAACTTTACATGCAGCGCCGAACAGGTAACCGGAGCTGCTGGTTATTTCAAGTTCCTCTCCTTTTCGGACACCGGTCAGCATACGCACACGAACCTTTTGCTCTCCCACACGGGTTCCGTTGTCCTCCAGATTATCCTGAAGAATTTCTGTCACTTCTGCTTTTTCAAAGGTCTGCCCTGTACGGACAACCAATTCTGTTTTGTCCACCTGGTTCAGTTGGTAAACAAAAACTCCAAATAATACAATTATTACTCCTAAGATACAGCGCCAGACTGCTTTTTGGGAAAAGCGAAGTCCGGCGTTGTTTTTATTTTGCATCTGATTCATTTTTATTACTCATTTCTGTCACTTATTTTCTTGGCTTCCAGCTCTTTTCACACTTTTTTCTGCGTTAAAAACGCTTACAGTAAGTGTTAAAAAGGGCTGTTTGCATATCTTTTACTGCAATTTATTTTGCAGTTATCTCAATTGTAAAGGTATCATCAATTGCCTCTACACTTCCGTCATCTGTAATCTGATAAGTATCAATGGTAAATTTCTCTGCATCCATTGTGATAATGGAATAGCTTGGAAGCCAGTTCTGGCTGCGGGCTGCAATGTAATCCTGCTGTGTGGAAACAAGCTCATAGTATTTGGAACCGGAAGCAGAGTTTGCAGTCATGTAAAGAGTTCCCTGTGGATCTGTTACGGTATTGCCGTCTACATCTTCAATGGTGTAGCACTGGTTGTCCTCTTTGAATGCGTCAAGTGCAGCCTTCGCTTCCTCGTCGCCGTCCTCCGGATTTAAAGTGATCTGCTCGCCAGTCTCAACATTTGCAGCGTGATCCCAGTCATAATCAGTTCCATCTGCATTTAACTGGAACTCATAGCTCTGGTGAGTCTGTCCGTCACCATAAAGAAGTTTAGAACGGCTGTATGTATGGTCATGTCCCTGAAGTACTACATCAATGTCATTTGCATCAAATACAGGAGTCAGCTGTGTACGAAGGATCATACCGTCTGTATCAGAATGGTCAAGTCCAGAACCGTAGATATCCTGATGGATGGTTACGATACGCCATTTTGCATCCGGATAAGCCTTTACAGCCTCTTCGATAGTATTCTGATGCTCTGCTACATTGTAATTGTTGGTATTCAGAACAATGAAAAGTCCCTCGCCATAGCTGTAATAATAGTCTCCGCCAGCTGCTGTTTTTCCATTTTCTGTGTTGTTCGGGTTATTGAAATGATATGCGTAGTCTGGATTCAGGGAATCATGGTTTCCAATGGTAGTTGCTACTGGAAGGCTTGCAAGTGCATCTGCGCTAAGATAAGAAGCATACTCTTCCTCTTTTGCAGCACCGGTTTTGTTTACCTGGTCACCGGCAGAGATTACAAAGTTTACGTCCGGGTTTTCTGCAAGTGCTGTATTTAAGGTACGATTCCAGGAAAATCCGTCATTTCTGGCTGCTGTGTTTGCTGCCCCATCATCTGGAACCAATTCAGCACCGTCCTGTGTCTGACCCTTGGAAGCGCCTACCTGTGGGTCACCAACATAGATCATTTTTACTGTGTCAGTACCCTTTGTTGTATATTCAACAGGCTCTGTCTGCTCACCATTTTTCTCAACAGTATAATAGTAAGTGGTGTTTGGCTCAAGGCCTGTAACGGTTACATGATTATATTCGTAAGCTTTATCGCCGGTAAGATCCTGGTCAACATCTCCAGCCTCTCCTTCGAAGGTATCCAGAGTCTCTTTGTCAGTTCCGAAGTGAACAACCGGTGTTGCTGCTGCATCTGTTTTTTCACTGTACCATGCAAAGTTCAGTTCAGTGTCATCTTTTCCCGGGGTAAGAGAAACCTTTGTAAAATCCGTGGCAGTTGCATCCCAGTTTGCCACCCATTCGTCCCAGCCGCTCTCAGCTCCAACTACACTGCTGTCGGTATAATGCTCAGTAGCACCAAAGGCTGTGGAACAAACAGTTGTCATTGCAAAAACAGTTAAAATTGCGGCGATATATTTTCTTTTCATAATAATAAAATACTCCTTTCAGATGTAGGAAGGAAACTTGCGGGCCCTTATTTCCTTGTCCGAAAGGAGTATAGCATTCTAATTTTCAGAAAACAATAGTGTTTCCTGTCTTTTGACGCATATTTAACAGTACTGTCACATGTGCATTCTGTTCTTTTTTTAATTCTTTACACAGTTTACATTGTTTTTACAATTAATACTTTTATCTGGGTTTGACACGTATTTGAAAAAGGTTCTAATCCACTTTTTTCGCTTTCGGATATACCTGTGCCATCCGACCATCATCAAAATGTTCATCTACCCAGCTTTCAAAACTGTTTGCAGCTTCTATTCCATTGCTTCTGGCATTATAACGTGCCAGTGCTGCACTGGATATAATTCCGTCTGCAAGCATAAATATGATCAGAAGCCAGGTAATGATTTTTCCAATTTTTACCGGAATCTTCTCGATCAGCCTGGAAACAGGCGGATAGAATATTTTAAACCATGCCACTGCTGCAAATCCCCAGAAGAAACAGTACAAAAGATTGATTCTTCCACCAAGGTTAAACGGGATATCACTGTAATCCCAGAATACAGTTCCAAATACGATTTCTGTGAAAACACTGCAGATATATTCATAGGCACCGCCAAGAAATGTGCCCATCCAGAAAAGGAACTGCTGGGAGCGGTTTCTGTATTTGTAGAGAAGAGCTGTAACTGCTGCAATGGCAAGGCCCCACACAATACTGAAATCTCCCCACACCACACTGCTGCGGCTCATCCAGTATCCAGCTGTAATCCGGCAGAAAATAGTCTCTGTAATATCTCCAAGAAATGCGCCGATAAAAAACAGCAGTACAATTTTATAAAAGCTGCAGCCGTAGGCAAAAATCTCCGGATGTGCCTCTTCTTTCTCCGTGTGCTGCTTCTGAGGATATGCTTTGGTAATTCGACGATTTACAACATCATCAATTTTTGCCCCAAGCTTCTTTGTTACGGAATCAATATCCCGGTCAGCGGCGATCCATCTTTCAGGATTCTTGCTGTGTCCAAAAAGAATGGTCAGCGTGGCAATGGCATCCACTGCAAGGAAGCCCAGAAGAACCAGTATGATAATTCTGCTTATAAGACCTGGAAGCATGCCATATAAGGACATACAAAGCCCGTTTCCAATTTTGATCACAAATACACCAAGAAGACCCCAGACACAGGAGGTTGGAACACTGACATATCCATCCAGATTCCATTTGATCTTCCGGTAATCCCACCATCTTTCATGGTACCACATTTCAATTAAATGTCCTGCGATCCACTCAAGCAGGGAGGCTACAATGGCACAGCCAAGAAACAGCCAGATACCGGTCAGTTCTCTTGTAAATGCGGTAATGAAGAATCCGCCAAATCCATAGATCAGACAGAATGGACCATTGATAATACCTCTGTTTGCAAATTTTTTCTGTTTCAGGGAAGCAAGAACTGTCTCAAGGACCCATCCTGCGAAGGAATAGATGAGAAACAGCCAAAGTAATTTCCAAATCATATGCATGTCTCCTCTTTTGTGTGTGATATTTAATAAAAAAACCTTGCAGTATTCTTTATCTGCAATTATATAATCCTGATTGGAACATCATATCACACACGAAGTAAAGCGTAAACAAAAAGATGGCTATCTGAAAGGCTTTAGAGCGTGTTTGAAAAAAGCTTTCTGCAAGATGTGCGTCACAATTTGCAGAAATGATTTTTCAAACACGCTCCGCCCCCAAGAATAAAGCCTGTATTCCAGCTGCTGGTTCTCATATAATTTACATTCTATGCCAACAGTCTGAAAATACAGGCTTTTCATTTTTATTTTATGCCTCCCGGATAACCCCTCTCGGACAGGCCTCCTTACATGCTCCGCATCCTGTACACTTCTCATAATCAATATGTGCACAGAAATCTTCCACGGTAATTGCACCGTTTGGACATGTTTTTTCGCACTTCTTACAGCCGATACATCCAATCTCACAGGCATCCATCACCTGTTTGCCCTTATCATGGGAGCTGCAGTCCACAGCCACTTTCTGGTCGTACGGAATCAGCTCGATCAGATGTCTCGGACATTTGGCAACACATTTTCCACAGGCTTTACAAGCTTCTTTATCTACTACTGCAATGCCATCTACAATATGAATGGCATCAAATGGACAGACCTTCACGCAGCTTCCAAAGCCACAACAGCCATATGTACAGGACTTTGCACCGCCATTTGGCACGAAAGGAAGCATCTCACAGTCTTCCACTCCAGTGTAAACGTACTCTTCCTTCGCCTTTTCACAGGTTCCGGAGCATTTTACATGAGCTACCTGACGGGCAGTCTCAACTGCCGCCAGTCCCATAATACCGGCAATTATTTTCCCAACAGGCTCTCCGCCTACCGGGCAACGGTTTACAGGCGCTTCACCTTTGGCAATTGCTGCTGCCAGACCATCACAGCCCGGATATCCACAGCCGCCACAGTTATTTCCAGGAAGAGCTTCTCTTATGGCAACTTCCTTCTCATCAATTTCAACAGCAAATTTTTTTCCGGCTGCTCCAAGAAAAACACCGATGAAGAGGCCTACTGCTGCAACCAGAATTGTTGCTGCTATAATCGCACTAATATTCATCCCGACGCCTCCTTAAATTAATCCTGAAAATCCGAAAAATGCAATCGCCATCAGTCCAGCTGTCAAAAGAACGGTTGGAAATCCCTGGAATGATTCCGGAATATCGTTGTAGGCAATTTTCTCACGGATTCCTGCCATCAGCACAATAGAAATGGAGAAACCAAATGCTGTTGCGAAACCGTTTACAGTGCCTTCCAGAATATTGTAATCCTTCTGCACGTTTGTAAGAGCCACACCAAGAACTGCACAGTTTGTGGTGATCAGAGGCAGATACACGCCAAGTGCTTTATAAAGAGAAGGCATACTTTTCTTCAGGAACATTTCTACGAACTGCACCAGTGCTGCAATGATCAGAATGAACACGATGGTCTGAAGGTAAGTCAGATCAAGCGGCTGAAGGATCAGCTTGTAGATCACACTCGTTACAAAGGAGGACAATGTGATTACGAAAATAACCGCACCGCCCATACCAGCTGCAGTATCTGTAGTCTTGGAGACTCCAAGGAAAGGGCAAAGTCCCATAAACTGGCTCAAGACTACGTTATTTACCAGCGCAGAGCTTACAATGATCAGTAATAATTCTTTCATCTTCTCTTACCCCCTTTTTCCCGAACACATGGAATTTCCGCAGGAAGCACAGCCGCCCTTGCAATCCGGATTGCTTGGATCAATGCCTCGTTTTGCAGCACCAATCTTGAATTTGTTCTGAAGCGCAGATAAAAACGCAAGGACAAAAAATGCGCCAGGTGCAAGAATAAAGATAGTTACCGGCTCATAGCCTATTTTTCCCGCTGCAGCATCTGCAAGAGGAAGGATCTGTTTGCCGAAAATACTGCCGGCACCGATCAGCTCACGTACCGCACCGATACAGGTGATACTTAAAGTAAATCCAAGTCCCATTCCAATACCATCAAAAAGTGAAGGAATCGGTTTGTTCTTGGATGCATAAGCCTCTGCTCTTCCCAGAATGATACAGTTTACAACGATCAGCGGAATGTAAATTCCAAGGGAAGAATACAAAAACGGGATAAAACCCTGGAGAAGCATCTGCACAATTGTTACAAAGGATGCTACAACAACGATGTAAGCAGGCATACGCACACTGTCCGGAATAAAATTACGGAGCAGGGAGATCATCAGGTTGGATGCTGCCAGAATTACCGTTGTGGTAAGTCCCATTCCGATACCATTGATTGCGGATGTGGTGATGGCCAGTGTTGGACACATACCAAGCATCAGCACAAAAGTAGGATTTTCTTTGATAATACCATTTATCAGTCGTTCAGATGGTGTATTCTTTTTCATTTCTGGCTGCCCCCTTTCTCATAACGGAATGCGGCAAGTCCTGCATTGACGCCATTTGTCATGGCATTTGTGGTAATTGTCGCACCACTTAAAGCATCGATCTCATCATCAGAGGTGGCACCAGTTTTTGTGTAGGTAAATTTCTCTACGTTCTTATCCTTGAACTGATTTTTAAAATCATCTGTAGTTGCACGCATACCAAGACCAGCGGTCTCACTGATGGATAAAATGGAAATTCCGTTCAGAGTTCCATCATCCTGAACGCCCATGGCAAACTGAATATCTCCGCCGTAGCCTTCTGCTGTGGTTACGGTAAAGGCATAGCCAAGTTCATTTCCCTGGTCATCCTTTGCAAGCATGACTTCATCAATATTCTGAGCCTTGTAACCGTTTTCATCCAGATAGCTTTCCAGATCAGTATCCTCACCGCTTGTAACAGTCTCGAAGCTGGCTGCATCAGCAAATACTGCCTTATATGCCTCTTCCTTCTCTTTCGCCTGCTGGCTTGCAATCGGACCTGCTGTAATATCGTTTACAAGACCAAGAAGCAGTCCGGAAACCAGTGTGATCACAGTCAGCGCAAGAGTATCTTTCACGATCTTATTTTTCATTTCTTCGCGCCTCCTTTTCCAAAAGCAACCGGACGGGTGAAACGCTCAATCTGAGGTACCAGCAGGTTGCAGAAAATAATCGCATAGGAAACGCCCTCTGCGGAAGCTCCGAAAATACGGAAAATTCCGGTAAGAACACCAAGACAGACGCCATATACATACTGCCCCTTTGGTGTAATGGGGCTTGTAACGTAATCTGTTGCCATAAACCATGCACCAAGCATAAGACCACCGCCACAAAGATGGGTGAGCAGATAATTTACATCAAAGCCTTTGCCGGAAGCAAGCATATAGATGATCACAAATACTGCAAAGCTGCCAATATAGGTCAACGGAATTCTGGCGCTGATCACTTTGTAGCAAAGCAGGATTGCTGCACCGATCAAAATGGCAATTACAGATGTCTCTCCGATGGTTCCCTGGATATTACCAAAAATCAGATTCTTAACCGGAACGGAGGAGCCTGCCACAAAGCCATGGTCACGAAGAGCGGCCAGAGGAGTGGCTCCTGTCACACCGTCAACAGCACCTTTAAAGCTGTCTGATACAGAAAAATCTGTCATCTTGCCGGCAAAGGAAATCATAAGGAAACAGCGGGCTGCCAGGGCCGGGTTCATAAAGTTCTGGCCAAGACCGCCAAAAAGCTGTTTTACCACAATAATTGCAAAAATACTGCCGAGCACCGGGATCCAGAGCGGAATTCCTGCCGGCATGTTCAGACCGATAAGAAGTCCGGTTACCACTGCACTGAAATCCTTCACAGTGTTCTTTTTGTGCATAAAATGATCATATAACCACTCTGCAAGCGCAGCTGAACCGGTGGATACCACCAGAACGGCAAGAGCCTTTAATCCATGATTATAAATTCCCATAAGGGCAGCAGGCAAAAGCGCTATGACAACCAGCTGCATGATTTTTGCAGTGGTCATCCTTGCCCGGACATGGGGATTAGATGATACATTAAACATTTGTTCCATTTATTTCTTCCCCCTTATTATTTCTTCTTCCTGCTTGCCAGAACCATTTTACGCATGGACTTAATGCTCTGGGTCAACGGACGTTTGGCCGGACAGATGTAACTGCAGCAGCCGCATTCACAGCATTCCATTCCATCAAACTTCTGGAAGCTCTCCATATCGCCGCGCTGTGCAAAGGTCGCAAGTCTTGCCGGAATAACATGTCCGGGACAGACGCTTACACAGCGTCCGCAGTTAATGCAGGCTGTCTCTTCCTCTTTCGCATCTGATACCGGGTCACTCTGCATACACAGAAGGGAAGAAGAGGTCTTCACACATGGTACATGAAGATCATACATGGCAAATCCCATCATAGGACCGCCGGAAATCACCTTACCGGCATGCTCCTTCAGGCCACCGGCTGCGTCGATCAGTTCGGCCATATCCGTTCCTGTACAGACTTCAAAATGTGCCGGACGGTTGATGCCCTTACCGGTTACTGTGAAAATCCGCTTCATGATCGGTCTTCCAAGTGCCACTGCGTCATAAATACTGCATATTGTTTCAACATTATCTACAATACATCCGGCATCTGCTGGAAGCATGGAGGAGTTGATTTCTCTTCCTGTCACTGCATAGATCAGGGTACGCTCACCACCCTGGGGATATTTGGTCATCAATTCTTTTACTTCGATATTCGGGACTCCGGCAGCCAGTTCTTTCATTCTGGCAATACAATCTGGCTTATTGTCCTCAATGCAGATACAGCCCTTTGCATTTGGAAAAAGTCCGACTACAATCTTTAATCCTTCCACAACCTTCTCCGGCTGATCCATCATGCGCCTGTAATCACTTGTAAGATAAGGCTCACATTCTGCACCGTTCACCAATATGTATTCAATCTTGTCAGGCTCCTTGGGGGAAAGCTTCACATGTGTGGGAAAGCCTGCACCTCCAAGACCTACTACACCGCCGTCGCGAATCCTTCCGATAATCTCCTCACGAGTAAGCGAAGCCGGATCTGCCGGGTGGAATTCCACCTCTTCATACAGTCCGTCATTCTCCACTATAATGGAATCTACCATACTTCCGGTAGCTGTCAGACGTTTCTCAATCCCTTTCACTGTACCAGATACAGAAGCATGAACAGGAGCAGATACAAATCCGCCTGCTTCAGCGATCATCTGACCAGCAAGCACATGGTCACCCTTTGCAACCACAGGCTTCGCCGGAGCACCAATGTGCTGGGACAATGGGTATGCCAAATCTGCCTTAGGAAGATATTTCTCCACCGGACAGTCCTTTGACATTTCTTTCCCCTCGAAGGGGTGTACGCCTCCTTTAAAAGTTAATCGCACTAATATTCACCGCCTTTATTTTATTGATTACTGACTCTTTTGTCCGCAGCAACCTGATTTATTGTCTGTTTGATTTATATTATTAATATCACTTTTGTCTGAGTATTTATTCAGCGTCTTTATTTCTCCTGCCAAATCCATATTTCTTATGGATCTTATATCCACGGTTCAAATTCGGATATGCCTTTACAAAACGCTGCATGTTGTGGCTGACCTTTCCTGCCATAGCCTCTTTACGCTTCTGAAGCTCTTCAGAGATATCTGACAGCATAGCAGTTCTCTTCTCTTCCAGTTCCTTGATCAGAGCAACATCATCAAGGCGTCCCAGCTTGCTCTCCAGCTGTTTCTTGATTCTCTCTCTGGAAAGTCCGCTGCTCTCCTCCAGATTCTCCATCTTCTCACGTGCCTGTACAAGCAGTTCTACACGCATCTGATCCAGCGCCTGCTCCCATGCAGGAATACGCTCGTGAATATGGAATGCAGCTGCAGCTGAGAAAGCGAAATCCACTATGTAAACAACTGTGACCACACAAACTGCAATCTCACCTGTTTTTCTGGAGTAAAGCTCTACAAAATCAGAGACCACCGGATGAAGGACTCTGAAAAGCCCTACTGTAAATAAGCCCCATCCAAGGGAACATCCCAGGCAGATACGTCCCTGAAAATTAAACTTCTTATCACTGTAGTCCCACCATGACGTATGGAAAATATTCTCCATCAGAGCTGCTGTCACATATTCCAAAGCCGTTGCAACTACAACTCCTCCCACAAACAAAAGAAGCAGATCCCCGCTTACAGGAAGAAGAATCAGATAAACAGCAAGTGCTCCGCAGCCATATATGGTACATAAAGGACCATTGATAAAGCCTCTGTTTATCAGCTTGCCTTTTCTCACCGATACATAACAGGTTTCCCACAGCCATCCAAGAAAGCTGTATATATAAAACCAATTGGCAATGTGATAGAAATCCACTCCGTTAATTGCTAACTCCCACATAGATTTCTCCTTTTCTTTATATATTCTGACTATTCTATACATTCTACTATACCGCATTTTATGAAAAAATTCACTACCTAAAAATAAAAAAATTGTGTATAATTAAATACAATCCATGAAAGGAGTATAAACATGCTGATTGTTAAAAAAATGCCGATTTTACAAGGTTTTCCGGACTTTGAGACTGTTAAAAATTTATCTGGAAATGCTACTGAGAATGTCAATTTTTCACCATTATTTTATGATATTGAAACCACTGGATTGGGACGAAATTCATCTTTTTTATATTTAATTGGTGCAGTTTGCTATGAATCTGGTTCCTGGCAGCTTTATCAGTGGCTTGCTCCCGATTTCCGGGAAGAAAAAGCATTATTGGAGGTTTTTTCAGAATTTATAAAAAATTTCAGCTGTACCATCCAATACAATGGAGATTCTTTTGATCAGCCTCACCTTCAGGCTCGTTATAAATTCTACGAGCTGCCAGATCCTTTTGAGGGGATTTCTTCTTTTGACCTGTATAAAATGCTTCGCCCTCTGAAGGGATTTTTAAAGCTCCCAGGGTTAAAGCAGGAACAGATGGAAGCCTTTCTTGGAGAACAGAAGCGCATTTACTGTAATGGCGGGGAATGCATTAAAATCTATAAAAAATATATGGCACACCAGGAGCAGACGGACCTGGATACGGTTATGGGACACAATATGGAAGATCTTCTCGGACTTGGCGATGTGTTTAAAATGATGGGGTATCTTGCACTCAGGGATGGTGAATTTACTATTCGCGGAACGGATTTTGACGGTGAAAATCTAATTTTGCAGATGAACCCCCATTACAGCCTGCCCGCTTCCTTTTCTAACGGCACAGAAGAATTCTATATTACAGGTCAGGACAATCTGGTAAGCCTCCTTGTAAAGCCTTTCAATGGCCGTATCCGCCAATATTACAGCGATTACAAAAGTTATGATTATCTGCCCGGAGAGGACATGGCAGTACCTAAATCTATTAGCAAATTTATGGAAAAAGGACTGAAAAAATCTGCTACAAGAGAGACCTGTTATACCTGGTTTCCATGCACAGAAGAATTTCTGGAAAATGAAGAAAAGCAAAAGCAATATTTAATACATACCCTGGAATTTTTATTTTGGAAATTAAAATAAACTTTCAACCCATATTCCAAAATTCCCAAAACCTTTTTCAAACATACTCAAACTTCCAAAGCACGTAAAATCTCACGTAAAAAAGACATCATCCCCAGAGCGTATCTGAAAAATCATTCCCGCAAATTGTGATGCACATCTTGCAGAAAGCCTTTTCCAGACACGCTCTAACAGACAATGTCTTTTTACTAATATCATATTCATGATATCAAAACCAACCGCCATTCACAAATCCTGTGAATGGCGGTTATTTACATGGGATAAAAGAAATGCACAACACATCCCTCTTGGTTAAATTATTCCTCTACAGACTCTTCCTCAGCCGGAGCCTCAAGAGCTTTCATGCTAAGGCTGATCTTCTTGTCTTCGCCATTGAAATCAACAACTTTAGCCTGGATCTCCTGTCCGATTGTAAGCACATCAGATGGTTTTGCAACGTGCTCTCTGGAAATCTGAGATACATGAAGAAGTGCATCTACGCCAGGTGCAAGCTCAACAAATGCACCGAAGTCTGTCATACGTGCAACTTTACCAGTTACTACGTTTCCAACAGCGAAATCCTCAGCAGCTGTAAGCCATGGATTCTCCTCCGGGAATTTCATTGTAAGAGCAATCTTCTCGCCCTTGATATCTTTGATCATAACTTTAACAGTCTCACCAACTGTGAAGACTTTCTTCGGGTTCTCTACTCTGCCCCAGGACATCTCAGAGATGTGAAGCAGTCCGTCAGCGCCGCCCAGATCGATGAATGCACCAAAATCTGTAACGTTCTTAACAACACCCTCTACTGTATCGCCAACATGGATACGCTCCATAAGCTCCTGCTGTTTCTTAGCTTTCTCAGCAACAAGAAGCTGTTTGCGGTTACCAATGATGCGGCGTCTTCTTGGATTGAACTCTGTGATAACGAACTCAATCTCCTGATCAGCATATTTGCTGAGATCTTTCTCATATGTGTCGGAAACAAGGCTTGCAGGAATGAATACACGTGTCTCCTCAACGTTAACACATAATCCACCGTCAAGTACCTGAGTTACAGGAGCCTTTAATACTTCCTGGTTCTCGAATGCTTCCTCAAGGCGTTTATTGCCTTTCTCTGCAGCAAGTCTCTTGTAGGTTAAGATAACCTGGCCTTCGCCATCGTTTACCTTAAGCACTTTGGCTTCCATGGAGTCACCTACATGTACAGCGTCTGTGAGTACTACGGAAGGATCATTGCTATATTCACTCTTGGTGATAATACCATCAGCTTTATAGCCAATATTCAGGATAATTTCATCTTCTTTCACATCGATGACCTTTCCCTGTACGATTTCTCCATTTCTGATTGTTTTTACGGAATCTTCCAGCATCTGTTCAAAACTTAATTCTGACATGTTCTTGAACCTCCTCAATAATTTTCTTTGGGGTTGAAGCCCCTGCTGTAATACCTACATAACTACTGCATTGGAACATATCTGAATCCAAGTCTACAGGTGTTTGTATATAGTAAGTATTTTCACATTCCTTTTTACATATTTCAAACAGCTTTTGAGTATTGGAACTATGTCGGCCTCCTACGACTAACATAGTGTCTACCTCTCCGGCTATGCTCTTTGCTTCTCTCTGCCGTTCTTCGGTAGCATTACAAATAGTGTTTAAAATATTAAGAATATTTAAAACAGTATTATCATACCTCTTTTTGCGGAGAATTTCAACTAAATCTTTAAATTTATTATAATTAAATGTGGTCTGCGACACAATGCACACATTTTTGCCTTCCGGAGGCACGAAATCCAGTGCGTCCTGTTTGGTGCGGATCACAGTATATGGTCCTATACACCAGCCGCAGATTCCCACAACCTCAGGATGATCCGGATCTCCAATGATCACAATATGGGAACCGGCTTTGCTCTCCTTTTCCACAATCCGGTGGATCTTCAGGACAAAAGGACAGGTCACGTCCACATAGGAAAGGCCGCACTCTTCCAGCTGATCGTAGACTTTTTTTCCAACACCGTGTGAGCGGATCACTACGGTGCTGCCCTCTGGAAGAGTTTTCAGTTCTTCTTCTGAAGCAACACGGACACCTTTCTTTTCCAGATCATTTACCACTTCTTCATTGTGGATGATGGGGCCCAGGGTAAAAAGCCTGTCCGGACAGCTGTCGATCAGTTCATATACCTTATCTACTGCACGCTGCACGCCAAAGCAAAAGCCTGCTGTTTTTGCAACTTTTACTTCCATGGTTTATTCCACCTTATCTTTGTAAATTCCAAGGATCGCAGCTACCACTTCATCAATGTTCATAAGAGAAGAATCCACAAGCACTGCATCCTCAGCCTGGCGAAGAGGAGAAATTTCTCTTGTCATATCCTGATGATCCCGGTTTTCAATGTCTTTCTTGATTTCTTCAAGATCAGCACTCTCGCCCTTGGCAAGATATTCATCATAACGCCTCTTAGCTCTGGTCTCCACGCTGGCAGTAAGATAAATCTTCACCTGTGCGTCCGGAAGAACTACAGTTCCAATATCCCTGCCATCCATTACCACATCGTTCTTTGCTGCCAGATTTCTCTGAAGATTGAGAAGATGTGCCCTTACCGCCGGGTTTGCAGATGTTTTGGATGCCATGTTTCCAACCTCTTCCGTACGGATATACTGATTTACATTCTCACCGTTAAGAATTACAACTTGCTCTCCATTTTCATATCGAATGGAAACCTCAGCGCTCTGACAGTTACCTGCAACTGCTTCCGCATCTGTTCCGTCAATTTCATTTCTCAGCAAATAAAGTGCAACGGCACGGTACATAGCGCCTGTATCTACATAAATAAAAGACAGTTCCTTTGCCACTCTCTTTGCAATTGTGCTTTTGCCTGCTCCTGCCGGCCCGTCAATGGCAATGTTACATCCCATTTTCTCTGTTACCTCCTCTTAAATCGCAGTTTTTTCACTTCTTACATTTATAACAGATTTTTATTCATTTTTCAATGCCATAGCTGCAAGATATGCGGTAGACCATGCAATCTGGAGATTATAACCGCCGGTCACTGCATCCAGATCCAGTACTTCTCCGATAAAATAAAGCTTCTTTACCCTTCTGGATTCCATAGTACCAGGCTGGATATCCTTCACAGAAACACCACCTCTTGTAATAACTGCTTCTTTATATTCTCCCATTCCATTGATGGTAAATGGGAAAGCTTTCACCAGTTCTTCAAAGTGCATTCTTTCTTCCCTGGAAATATCGTGTATCTTTTTTTCCGGAGAAATACCACCCAGTTCCAGCATGACAGGTGTAAGGGATGATGGAAAAAGTACGCCGATCACATTCTTAAACTGTTTGTTCTGTCCTGCCTCAAATTCCCGCAGAATTCTGGCATCCAGCTGTTCCATGGTAAGGGCAGGCTTCAGATCCAGATAAGCATTCAGCTCTCCGGATTTCTGCAGTTGTTTGCCAATATGTGCGCTTGCAGATAAAATCATGGGGCCTGTCACGCCAAAGTGGGTGAACATCATCTCGCCAAAATCCTGGAAAAGCACCTTTTTGCCTGACTTAATCGTAAGTTCAGAGTTTTTTAAGGAAAGTCCCTGAAGTCTTGGGATATAATCCTCTTTTGTCTTAAGAGGAACCAGAGACGGAGAAAGCTCCGTTACTTTATGGCCGGTTTCCTCTGCAAAGCGATAACCATCCCCTGTGGAGCCTGTTGACTGATAGGAAAGTCCTCCAGTGGCAACCAGAACATGGTCGCCCTCCATAAAACTTCCATCTGCCAGTTCTACACCGGTTACCTGGCTGTGATGTGCCTTTTTCTCATCCACGTCCGGTTCCTCATAAGGACTGACCTTCACATTTTTCACCTCTGTGCGAAGATGGATATATGCGCCAGCTTTCTTAAGTTCCCGTTCCAGACCGCGGATAATATCTGAAGAATGGTCAGACACAGGGAAAACCCGGTTACCTCTCTCTGTCTTCAGTGGAACTCCCGCTTCTTCAAAGAATTCCATTACGTCCTGGGGTGTAAAAGAATAGAAAGCACTGTACAGGAATTTCGGGTTAGACATAACTGCCCGGAACAGTTCTTCCGTGTCACAGTTATTTGTAACATTGCATCTGCCTTTTCCTGTAATATACACTTTCTTTCCAAGTTTCTCATTTTTCTCCAGAATGTGGACCTCATGTCCTGCCCTTGCCAGATAAACACCGGCCATCATTCCAGCAGCTCCGCCGCCTACGATCAATATTTTACTCATTTAGATACCTTTCATAAATCTGTTCGAAAACCTTTTTCTGCGGAATTCCCAGGTTGTGACCAGCCGCCCCTGGCGATATTTGCCCACTGTAGAATATTTTTTTCATACCGGATTCAAACAGTTTTGTGTATATTTTTTAAAAAGACACGTGCAAAAACCTTCTCTGCACGTGTCTTTCGTCGTAATTTCTATAGGATCAGCATATAACCTGTCCCATAGAAATCCTTATTCCTCACTGATTAAACCGGATATGCTCCGTTTTTGGTATCAGCAACAGTCTCATCCACCTTTTTCTCCTGAGCCTGACGATACTTGAAGAAGTCAGTAGCAACCTGTGGGAACAGTGCATAGGACAGAACGTCCTCATCCTGCTCTTTATACTGTGCCATCTCGCCTTCAAGTTTGCCCAGCTCATTCTCAAGAAGATCTGCCGGACGGCATGTGATCGGCTTCGTATCACCGATGCATTTCTTCTGAACTTCCGGATTGAATGGTTTTGCTGTAGCGCCATATTTTCCGCTGAGAACATCCTTTGTCTCTTTGGTAACCATCTTGTATCTCTCGCCCATGAGAACGTTAAATACAGCCTGTGTACCAACGATCTGGGAAGACGGAGTAACAAGCGGCGGCTCACCAAGGTCTTTACGCACACGCGGAACTTCCTCAAGAACATCATAGAACTTGTCTTCTGCATGCTGCTCTTTCAGCTGGGAAGTAAGGTTGGATAACATACCACCCGGTACCTGATACAGAAGAGTCTTAATGTTTACGCCAAGGTTCTTCGGATTCAGAAGGCCGCTCTCAAGAGCCTCGTCACGCATTGGACGGAAGTAGTCTGCGATCTCAGCAAGAAGCTGCTGATCAAATCCGGTATCATATGGAGTGCCTTTGAAGGTCTCAACCATAACCTCAGTTGCAGGCTGGGAAGTACCCAGTGCAAATGGAGACATTGCAGTATCGATGATATCAACACCAGCTTCAACAGCTTTTAAGTAAGTCATGGAAGCTACACCAGAGGTGTAATGTGTATGAAGATCGATCGGGATCTTAACAGTCTCTTTCAGGGCTGTAACAAGCTCAGTTGCCTTATATGGAAGAAGAAGACCGGCCATATCTTTGATACAGATAGAGTCTGCACCCATTTCCTCGATACGTTTCGCAATGCTTGTCCAGTACTCAAGAGTATAAGCATCACCAAGTGTATAGGAAAGAGCAACCTGTGCATGGCCATGCTCTTTGTTTGCAGCATGTACAGCAGTCTGAAGGTTGCGAAGGTCGTTCATACAGTCGAAAATACGGATGATATCGATACCATTTGCCAGAGATTTCTGAACAAAATACTCTACAACATCATCAGCGTATGGACGGTATCCAAGAATGTTCTGGCCACGGAAAAGCATCTGCAGCTTTGTGTTCTTAAATCCTGCACGTAATTTACGAAGTCTTTCCCACGGATCCTCATGAAGGAAACGAAGGCTTGCATCGAAAGTAGCACCGCCCCAGCACTCAACTGCATGGTAGCCTACTTTATCAAGTTTATCAACGATTGGAAGCATCTGCTCTGTTGTCATACGGGTTGCAATCAGGGACTGATGTGCATCACGCAGAATAGTTTCCACAATTTTAACAGGTTTTTTTTCAATTTCTGCCATAATTGTTCTCCTTATTTATTTAGTTCATCCGGACTTCCCGGTTTCACTATAGAAAGCCGGGAAAAATCCGAATTTCTGGTATCATTATTAGATTCCGTAAATAGCCATAAATGCTCCTGCAGCAACGGCTGTACCGATAACACCGGCAACGTTTGGTCCCATTGCATGCATCAGAAGGAAGTTGGTAGGATCTGCCTCAGCACCAACCTTCTGGGAAACACGGGCTGCCATAGGTACCGCAGATACACCGGCGGAACCAATAAGCGGATTGATCTTGCCGCCTGTAAGCTTGCACATAACCTTTCCGAGCATAACACCGCCGAAAGTACCACATGCAAATGCCACAAGACCTAATACAACGATCTTCAAAGTGTCCACATTCAGGAATGCCTCTGCACTTGTGGAAGCACCAACAGATGTACCAAGAAGGATAACTACGATGTACATAAGTGCATTGGAAGCTGTCTCTGTAAGCTGTTTTACAACGCCGCACTCTCTGAACAGGTTACCAAGCATAAGCATACCAACCAGAGGAGCTGTTGTCGGAAGAATCATGCAGACAACGATTGTGATTACGATTGGGAAGAGGATCTTCTCAAGCTTGGATACAGGACGAAGCTGCTCCATCTTGATTTTACGCTCTTTCTCAGTAGTAAACAGTTTCATGATCGGAGGCTGGATGATCGGAACCAGTGACATATAGGAATATGCCGCCACGGCGATCGGTCCCATAAGAGCAGTCTGACCAAGCTTACCAGCAAGGAAAATGGAGGTCGGACCATCTGCACCACCGATGATGGAGATTGCTGCTGCTGCTTTTCCATTGAATCCAAGGAAGATTGCAAGGAAGTAAGCTATATAGATACCGAGCTGCGCTGCAGCACCCATCAGGAAGCTTTTCGGATTCGCGATCAGCGGACCAAAGTCTGTCATGGCACCTACACCCATAAAGATAAGGGAAGGAAGAATACTCCACTCATCAAGGATGTAGAAGTAATGAAGAAGACCACCAACACCGTTGGACATGTCTTCCGGATTTGCCATAATGTCCGGATAAATATTAACAAGGAGCATACCAAATGCAATGGGAACAAGCAGCAGAGGCTCAAATCCCTTTGCAATGGCAAGATATAAGAATACACAAGCAACCACGATCATCAGGTAGTTACCCCATGTCAGATTAAAAAATGCGGTCTGATGGATCAGGTTGGACAAAGTGTCTGCTACGTAAGACATCCTATTACCTCCCGACTTAGTTCATTGTTGCCAGGGTATCTCCATTTTCTACAGAGGCACCTTCTGCAACGTCAATGCTTGCAACGGTTCCGTCCTGAGGAGCTACAACCGGGATCTCCATCTTCATGGATTCCAGGATTACAATGTTGTCACCGGCTTTTACAGCCTGTCCAACGCTTGCTGCGATTTTCAGAACCTTTCCAGGTACGGAAGCTGCAACCTTAACTGCGCCTGCTCCGGCTGCTGCCTTAGGAGCTGCCTTCGGTGCCGGTGCTGCTTTCGGAGCTGCTGCAGGAGCTGCAGCTGCTGGTGCGGAAACGCTTCCTGTCTCTTCAACAGTTACTTCATATGCTGTTCCGTTAACGGTAATTGTATAACTTTTCATTTTAGGATCCTCCTGTATTTATCTCTTTTTACGATTGATTTTGCGGATGGAACGAACAACGAATCCATCTGTAGTGGTTCCCTCAGCTGCTGCAATTGCTGCTGCGATAACCGCGATCAGTTCTGTATCGTCTGCTTCTGCAGCTTCCACTGGTGCTGCCACCGGTGCAGGGGCAGGGGCTGCTGCAGCCTGAGCTTTTTTCTTTGCTTCCGGATTCGGGATGAATCTGAACAGATAGATCAGGAAGCTCAGGAAAATAAGAACGATGAATACGATTGCAATACCCATGATAGTATTCATAACAGCTCTTCTTAAGGTCTCAGCCATGGAATACTGTACATCAACAGTAAGGGATGTAGGTGTTCCTGTAGAAGCATCGAAAATATAAACGAAATTTGCATCTGCTTTCTCGAAGGAGACCGGTACAGTAACGGTATATCCATCGTCAGAAGCCTTCACCTCTGTCTCTCCGGTTCTCTCCTTTAAAGCCCCAACTTCATCCTTGGAGCCTGCCCATGCAGTCATTGCTCCAACAGTAAACTCATCAGATGACTTGGTATAATTCTCAATATCTTCATCACTGAGAGCAATGATGGTATCGGTAAGTCCCTCAGCGGTAGTGACCAGGGTCTGCTTTACCGTGTCATCAACCTCATCAGCTGCCCATACGGAGGATACTCCGGTAAGAGTGAGAACTGCCATCATGAGAAGTACTGTGCAAAGGGAGGATACTTTCTTAAAAATCTGTTTCATATGCTCCACCTCGCTTAGACCGTGCCGTGTTTCTTGGACGGACGTTCTTCCCTTTTTGTGAACAGCATTTCAAATGCACCGATCACATATTTTCTTGTATCAGCCGGGCTGATAATGGTGTCAACATATCCTCTTGCTGCTGCAGAGGAAACAGAGTTCTGAAGTTCTCTGTACTCAGCTGCTTTCTCAGTAAGAGCTGCTGCGTCATCGCCTGCATACATGATCTTGGCTGCAAGGTCTGCATCCATCATACCGATCTCTGCGTTCTCCCATGCGTATACCATGTCTGCACCGATTGCTTTGCTGTTCATAGCTGTGTAAGCGGTTCCAAATGCTTTGCCGATCACAACGTTAACCTTCGGAACAGTAGCGTCTGCAAATGCATGAACCAGTGCTCCGACAGATTTCGCCATCATCTTCTCGCCACATACAGTAGCCTTAAAGCCGTTTACATTTGTAAGAGTAAGTACCGGGATCTCGAAAGCGTCACAGAATTTTACGAACTCTGCTGCTTTTCTTGCACCGCGTGCACTAAGGGTACCATCAGACTCCCATACCTTTTTGCCTTCTACATCATAGCTCTCGCTTCTGTTTGCAACAGCACCAACGGTAGCGCCGTTCAGTCTGATAAATCCAACAGCAACACTCTTGCCGTAGTCAGCTTTTACCTCGAAGAACTGTCCGTTATCAGCGATTCTGGAAAGTGCAATGGCTGTGTCGCCTGTGCAGTTCTCAATATCCTCGCATACACGGTTCAGGTCGTCTGTGCACTCCATGTAAGAATCAGTGTCTTCGCAGTTAGATGGCAGATATGTTACGAG
Source organism: Ruminococcus sp. 1001136sp1_2201st1_G3_2201SCRN_220225 (assembly GCF_040924365.1). Classification (NCBI taxonomy): domain Bacteria; kingdom Bacillati; phylum Bacillota; class Clostridia; order Eubacteriales; family Oscillospiraceae; genus Ruminococcus; species Ruminococcus sp. 1001136sp1_2201st1_G3_2201SCRN_220225. The sequence continues at coordinate 124,425 of NZ_JBCOME010000002.1, forward strand.
TTCACGGATTTTACCAAGGATCTCGTCCTCAGTACCGATTCCGTCTACAAGACCTGTCTCTTCGCTCTGGAATCTGGCAGAGGATGTGTCACATTTGGAAACGTGATTGCCTTCAAGGGCGTTCGGGGTGTTTACAAACAGTTTGCCTTTCTTCTCTTCAACAAATGTGAAGTCTGTCAGTGCCGGTACAAGTGCCATACCACCACCGCAGGTACCGAAGATACCTGTGATCTGTGGAATCAGTCCGGATGCCAGAGTCTGTTTCATATAAATTTCACCGAATGCTTCCAATGCGTCAGTTGCCTCCTGAAGACGGAGACCTGCACAATCGATCAGGCCGATCACCGGAGCACCGGTCTTCATAGCCATATCATAAAGTCTGGTAATCTTCTTGGCATGCATTTCACCAACTGTTCCGTTCAGTACGGAAACATCCTGGCTGTACACATACACCAGATTTCCATCGATTACACCATATCCGGTAATAACACCGTCTGAAGGTGCTTTTTTTTCAGTCATGTTGAAATCTGTATTTCTGGCTGTTACACTTTGGCCGATCTCAACAAAACTGTTCGCGTCAAGCAAAGAAGTGATTCTTGTGCCCGCTAAACTTTGTGTTGCGTTACTCATTCTTTCTTGCCCTCCATTTTATAATAATTTAAAAGTATAACCAAAAATTCTGCCGATTCTAATTGTACATTTTTTCACACAATTTTTCAATAGTTTTCCGTGTTTTTATGCAAAAAAATCCCTCGATTTTCGGGGGATTTTTTTATATATCATACATATTCCGTCAGGCTTTTTAGTGAAAAAAGTCATGAAACACCTTGTTTGCACACCATAAATAGGTGATTTTGACGATATTGCGATCTGCTGTCACAAAATAGTTATCCAGGACAAGTTCTCCAAGGCTAAAAGTGACCTGACCAATTTTCTGCCCCTTTTTCACAGGCGCTGTCAAATTTTTCTCAATACGCAGACGACAGGTAATCTTTTCCCCTTCTTTCAGAAGGATCTGCTTCTTTTTGTCAGAATCGGATGCCTGGATCTGTCCATTTATATATGCATCTGCGAAACCTGTCCCGATTTCTGTGAAAATTTTCCCGGAATTTTCCTGGTTTTCTTTACCAGATTCTTTCCCGCTGCTTTCGTCAGTCCCATCCTTTACTGGTATAGCCGGAATCTCCGGCTCCTGCCAGTAGGTTTCCTTGTGAAAATTTGCTTTGCCATATTCCAGCAGTTTCATGGCATCTTTCCATTTATATGTCTTATTATTCGGCCAGCCGCAGCCAAGAAGGGAAATAATAAATTTTCTTTCCTCATTTTCACAGGCTGCCACATAACAATAACCCGCATTTCCTGTAAAACCTGTTTTTCCTGAAATGGCGTCCGGAGTCATATCAAGAAATGCATTTGCATTATGGACAGAAAACTGACGTTTTCCTGAAATATCAGAAAAAGAATAATCCCTGGTCTGTGTAATATGAAGAAATGCTTTATTTTTCACCGCATAGCTCATGATCAAAGCCAGATCTCTTGCGGTAGTCTGATGAATGCCTCCTGCATCTGCACTGTCAAGACCGTTCGGCGTAACAAAATGAGTGTTCGTGCAGCCAATCTCCTTTGCTTTTGCATTCATCATTTTTGCAAACCCTTCCACAGAACCGCCAATGTGTTCAGCAATTGCCACGGCCGTATCATTATGGCTTTTCAACATTAAAGAATAAAGAAGATCTTCCAGGTAATACTGCTCCCCTTCCTTTAAATTCAGCTTTACTTCTGGTTGAGAGGCCGCATTTTCTGACACCATTACATAATCATCACCGGAGCCCTTCTCCAAGGCAAGGATACAGGTCATTACCTTTGTGGTACTGGCATTCGGACGAGCTATATAGCCCTCTTTTTCGTACAGTACCCGGCCAGAATCCCCATCCATAAGAACTGCGGATAAGGCATAGAGATTTCCAGGTCCGTCTGTTTCTTTCATATCAACAGCTGCCGGTATCATCTGCACAATGGAGCTGACAGCCTTTTTTTCGTCTGTGCCAGTGCTTCCTGACACCTGGCCAGCAGTGCATAAAACAAGTACAAAAGTCAGTGTAAGACAAAAGAATCTGTATCTGCTTTTCATAGTCCACCCCACATTCCGTTTATAGTATTTTACGCGAACCTGTCCCAAACTATGCAAAGCTCACTCTACAAGTTTTACCTGATAAAAAGAACAGGTATCTTACAGAAATACCTGTCCCTGAAATTGGTTCAATTTTCAATTTGTATATCACAGCTAACCATTGTAAGTCAGATCCCATCGCTCAGACAACAGCCTGTCCTCCTGGGAAAGCTGATACAGCTCCAACAATTCTGCCGGTGCCTCTTTCACCTCTTTTTCAAACAATGTATTCAGCTGTTCCACAGGTTCCCTGCTGCCACCTGCCGGCTGAGCCATCATATAGTGATCGATCAAAGCAGACTGTGCTCTTCTTCCTCCAAGGCTGGAAAGCTTCGACAAGCGCGCCCGTCTTGTCCCGCCATCGTCACATACCAGCAGATTTGTCATAAATTTCATCAGTTTAAGGCTCAGAAGAATATCTCCTGTTTTTACAAGAGGAAAAGCCTTGTGGATTTCCGCTGCATTTTTGCGTTTTGCTTTGATACAATCAGAAGGATAAAAGGCATATGGATTTTTTCCATTTTCTTCCATAAGGAAGCGGTCAAATTCAATTTCCAGAAGGCTGTGGGAAATCCTGCCCTTATCATTCATTTCATTTACAAAAGGATGACAGGAAGAGTCCAGAAGATAATGACAGCCAAAGCCAAGAAGATAGGCAAGAAGTGCCTCATCACCAGTCTCTCTGACCTGCGCCATTCCCTGGGTAAAAAAAGCCCGGGCTTTTTCTTTGTGCATACGGTATCCTACACTGCTTACGTGATTCTTAAAAATAAAATAATAGAAGAAAATATCCGGTCCGTGAAGACCGATCCGATACAGTTCACCGTTTTTCCGAATAATTTCTTTCACTTGATCGGGCAATTGTCTGTATACTTTCTGACCAAACAAATCATGTGCATATGTTGTGGGCATTTTTTCTCTCCTGTCTTATCGCCTGCAGTTTATCTGCGGCTTACTTGTCCTGTTTCATTGTCTGCAGTTTATCCGCGGCTTACTTGTTCTGTTATATCGTCTGCAGTTTATCTGTGGCTTACTTGTCCTGTCTTATATATCCAGCTTCAGCTGTACTTCCTCTTCGGCCTCAGCCTTAAAATCCGCCATTTTTACCGGATCCACAGCCGGCAGCTCTTCCAGACCCTGCACACCAAATGTGCGAAGAAATTCTTCTGTAGTGCCGAAAAGGATCGGCCGTCCAGGTGCATCAAGACGTCCAAGCTCCTTTACCAGATTATACTCAACCAGCTTATTTACTGCATGATCGCTTTTTACTCCCCGGATCTTTTCAATCTCAGCTTTTGTCACAGGCTGCTTATAGGCAATAATAGACAGCGTTTCCAGCATAACATCTGTAAGGGCAGGTTTCTTAGGCTGCATGGCAATCCGGATCAGACAGCCATAGTAATCCCGTTTGGTGCACAGCTGATAAGAGCCTTCCAGCTCAATGATCTGGATTCCCCTTCCCTCATCCTTATATTTATCCATCAGATTATGGAGTAATTTTTCTGTAGTCGGCTTATCCTGCTGAATTGCTTTCGCAATCTGACCTAATTCCACAGATTCACCCATCGCAAACAGAATTGCCTCAACGGCACCTTCTAATCGTTTAATTTCCATATACTATCCTTCTTCCTCTGCAAACTCTGTCAGATTCTTCCAGGTTTCTGGCTCCGTCACAACATTGATCTGGATGTCATCAAAGATCTCTTCCTGAACCACATGAATGTGTCCCATTTTTATCAGTTCCAGAACAGAAAGGAAGGTAACGATTACCTGTACTTTGGAGCACTGCTTTTTCAACAGGTCCCGAAAGCTGAATTTCCTGTGAGTCTTTGCAAATTCTTTCATCTCCAGCATTTTATCAGAAAGACTGACTTCTTCCTTCTCGATTTTTCCAAACTGGCTTCGGATAGGGTCCCGTCTGTCGTCCTGCCGCCTGATGATCGACTGGTAAATGGCGTTTAACTTCTCAAGAGTAAGACCAGCCAGAAGTTCTGAGGGATCCACTGGTTCCCGGTACTGAAGCACCTCCCTTGGCACATCCGGCTCACGGAAATAGACGCCGCTGGCATCGTCCATCTTGTCCTTCAGCTCATAAGACATATATTTATACATCTTATATTCCAGAAGTTTCTGAACCAGCTCCGCTCTGGGATCCTCTTCTTCTCCTTCTTCATTGATCTCTTTTGGAAGAAGCATCCGGCACTTGATATCCAGAAGCGTAGCGGCCATGACCATAAACTCACTCATAATACCAAGGTCTTCTTTTTCCATAGCGTGAATGTATTCCATGTACTGATCCGTAATCTCCACAATCGGTATATCATAAATATCAATTTTATTTTTATCAATAAGGTGAAGGAGCAGATCAAGCGGTCCTTCAAAAACATTCAGTTTTACGGGAATTGCCATGCGCTTTCCTCTCTCCCTTACGGTTTCATTTCTATAAAAATCAGCTCTCTTGGATTATGGATCCGAAGAGGCACTGTGTGTTCCCCAAGACCTGCACTTACGATCATACATTTGCCATTTTTGTAAAAATCGCCGCAACAGTATTTGGGAAAAGGTATAAACTGAGAGCTGATGGCTCCCACATGTCTGGAAAAACGGAGCACACCGCCATGGTAATGTCCAGACAGGATCAGGTCTGCACCCCAGCGGAAATAGGTTCTGCCATATTTGGGGTTATGGGCAAGCAGAATATTTATGGCCTCCGGATCTGGCTTTCCCATAAGCTCTTCCATTTTTTCAGAAGTGAGCTTCGGGGAAAAAGGCTTATGATAGTATTCCAGTGGAAGTTCCAGTCCATTTACCACAAAGGAATTGCCAGCCAGAACAACTTTGTTCTTCTCATTTGCCAGGAAACAGATTCCTTTTTGTTTCAATTCTGCCTGATATTCCAGATACTCATTCCGATAAATGTGCTCTTTGGCCTTCATTTTGGTTTCGTGATTTCCCATGGCGTAAAAAATAGGAAAGTTCTTCGCCAATGTACAAAGCAGCTTCCTGGCGGTTTCCAGGGTGGAAGGATCCATCCGAACCACCATGTCTCCGGCAAGAAGAATGGCATCAGGGGCATATTCCTGGATTTTTTTCAGCAAAGTATTGTTCTCTTCGCCGAAAATGCTTCCGTGAAGGTCTGCAAGAACAGCAAAGCGCACGCTTTTTTTTATTTTCGGGTTATGGACTTCATAGGTTGCAGTTCGAAATTTTTCCATAAATCTCCTTAAATACTTTGTAATTTCCAGAGCGTGTTTGAAAAAGGCCTTCTGCAATCTGCACGCCCCAGGCCCTGCTTACTTTCCAAATCCACAATTGGGGAAGGTACAGACTTTGCAGCTCAGGCAGAGACCGCCTTCTCCGTATGCAGCAACTTCTTCCGGGAAAATTTCATCGTCTGCCATGATTCTTGGCAGAACCAGGTCAAATACAGTGCGCTTCGCATACATGACACATCCGGGAAGGCCAAGGATCGGGATGCGTTTTCCCTCTTTCTCATAGTAAGCGATGAGAAGCATGGCTCCTGGCAGTACCGGTGCACCGTAAGTAACAACTCTGGCTCCTGTATCACGGATTCCTCCAGGTGTACGGTCATCTGGATCTACACTCATGCCGCCGCTGCAGACTACCATATCTGCACCCTGGTTAATAAATTCCATAATGTCGGCTGTGATCTGTGCCTTGTCATCTCCCGGAGTCGTCTGACCGATCACCTCAGTGGGGTACTCGGAAAGCTTTTCTTTTAATACAGGGGTAAAGGTATCCTGAATCAGACCTTTTTTTACCTCGCTTCCAGTTGTAACGATCCCAACTTTTTTGAGGTGATAGGGAAGAATGGAAAAAATCGGTTCCGGTCCAGCAGCTTCCACAGCTTTGTCCATTTTTTCTTTTTCGATTACAAGAGGGATGATCCTGGTGCCAGCCAGTTTATCTCCTTTTTTTACCGGGAAGTCCCCGTGGCGGGAAGCGATCATCATCTCCCCCAGAGAATTCACTGCCAGAAGGGCATCTCTGCGGATTTTCAGAACTCCATCCTCGTCTGCTACCAGTTCGATCTTGCCTTCTTTCACATCAGTTCCATGCATGGAATCTCCTGCACAGATTTTATACAAGATATCAGCGCCCTCATTTTCATGAAGAATGCCTTCTTTCTTTTCCCACACAAAAAGATGTTCTTTTCCAACAGAAAGGAGCAGCGGAATGTCCTCTTCTTTCACAATATGTCCTTTGGAAAACAGAACGCCTTTCTTCTCATCCTTTATAATCTGTGTAATATCATGGCAGAGGATCTGGCCCACTGCGTCTTCGGTTCTTATTTCTTTCATTCTGCAATTCATCCTTTCGCATATAATTGCTGTTTACGATCACAATCCGGCTTTGCAAAGTTTCGCATATACGCCGTCCTTCTCCATCAGCTCCTGATGTGTACCTTCTTCTGCAATTCCATCTTCGGTCAGCACCAGGATCCTTCTGGCATTGCGGATCGTGGAAAGACGATGGGCGATCACAAAGGTGGTTCGGTCTTTGGCAAGACGTTCCAGAGATTGCTGCACTACCTTCTCACTTTCGTTATCCAGGGCGGATGTTGCCTCATCAAAAATCAGGATCGGCGGATTCTTCAGAAAAGCTCTCGCAATGGAAAGACGCTGTTTCTGTCCTCCGGAAAGCTTCACGCCGCGCTGTCCAATGTCTGTGCCATAGTTATCCGGCATTTCCATGATAAAGTCGTGGGCATTGGCAAGCTTGGCTGCGCGGATAACTTCCTCATCGGTAGCGTCCGGACGGCCATACCGGATATTTTCCATAATGTTTCCTGCAAACAGGTATACATCCTGCTGCACAATGCCAATCTGATTACGAAGATCCTTCAGTTTGATCTTTCGGATATCTTTTCCATCCAGATAAATGGCACCGGATGAAACATCATAAAATCTGGGGATCAGGCTGCAAAGGGTAGTCTTTCCAGCTCCGGAAGTGCCTACAAGGGCAACATAGTCACCGGGCTTTACCTCCAGATTTACGTTGGAAAGTACTTTTTCATTGTGGTCTTCATAGTGGAAAGAAACATTCTCGAAGCGGATATCTCCTTTTACATGATCCATAGAAACTGCATCCGGCGCATCCTCAATATCCGGCGCAATGGACATCATTTCCAGGAAGCGGTCATAACCACTGTAGCCGTTCTGGAACTGCTCGGTAAAGTTTACCAGCTTGGTAACCGGCTCTGTAAAATTGTTAATATACAAAAGGAAGGTCACAAGATCTGTGGCGCTTAAATCTCCTGCCGCCAGGAACATGGCTCCGGAAACCAGTGCAGTAACTGTGATCAGCGTGGTAAACGCATCCATGCCTGCATGATAACCTGCCATATAGCGGTAAGTCACACGCTTGGAATCCACAAAACGCTCATTTCCTTTACGGAATTTCTCAATCTCGCGCTTCTCATTTCCAAAAGATTTTACCACACGGATTCCGGAAAGACTGTCCTCGATCTGGCTGTTGATCTCGCCCATGCGCACACGGTTTTCCTTAAATGCACTTTTCATCTTTTTATTATAAATCAGTGCATAGATCAGCATAATAATTACAACTGCGAAGCACAGCAGCGCCATCTGCGGCTTCACATTCATAAGAATGATCAGTGCTCCGAACAGCTTGATCACTGAGATCAGAATATCCTCCGGTCCATGGTGGAGAAGCTCTGTAATATCAAAAAGATCACTTGTGATCCTGGAAAGAAGCTGGCCGACCTTCTGATTATCATAAAATGCAAAAGAGAGCTTCTGGTAATGGCTGAATATCTCGTTTCGCATATCATGCTCAATATAAGCGCCCATCATATGTCCATAATAGGTAATAAAATAACGGCTTCCAAGCTGCACCAGGATCAGTACCAGCATTCCCACCCCGATTTTCAAAATCATGGTCTTCGCTTCATCCGCTGACATTTCACTTATGGAATTCATAATATAACGAACCATCAGTGGAATGACAAGTGTCACTGCTGCCCCAAGGAATGCAAAAAAAAGATCTGCAAAAAACAGTCCCTTATATGGTTTATAATAGCCTGCAAGCATCTTTAATCTGCCAGGCTGTTTTTTCTCTTGTTTCATATGATTTCCCTCCGCTTTTGCTGCTATATTTTTGTAAGACATCAGCAAAAATTTTCATACAGAGTTTATTATAAACCGACGAGGACTGTTTTGTCAAAATGCTTCTGTAATTTGTATAACTATTTTTAGAGGCAAAGGCGAAAATCAGGTTTTCCTGCCATACTACGTTCTTTACAATAGCTTTAATAGCTTTTCCAGACAGTTTTTATAGGTTGCTTTTTCTATAGTTTCAGAAAAAAGAATGTTCACCTCTCCAAGCTTTTGTCCATTCTGGTAATACTCCAGGGTACCGGCAACATCGCCTTCTTTTACAGGCGCCTGGACCTGAGTTTCCAGATTCAGTTTCCGTTCCACTTCGCCTATGGTTTTGCCGTCGGTGCTCAGATACTGGAAGTTCTTTTCATATTTTATTTCTGTAGTAGGTTTGGTTCCTTTTCGGACCTCTATCTGGGGAAGCTTTTCGGGATTTTCATCCGTGTAAAAGCTGCATTTTGAAAAACCGTAGTTCAGCATGGCAGCGGCGTCCTTGAAACGAACTTTGTAATCGGGTGCTGCCATAACTACAGAAATCAAGGTAATGTTATTTCGGGACGCCACAGCAGATACGCAATACTTTGCCAGACTGGTACTTCCAGTTTTCAGACCGATGCATCCGTCGTAGCTTCGAAGGAGTTTGTTAGTGTTCGTTAAGCAAAACTCTTTGGAGCCTTGTCTGGTCACATGAGTAATATTTTCCATCCATATAGAAGAGTACTCCAGGATCTTCGGATATTTGGTGATCAGCTCCCGGCTCATAATGGCAATGTCCCGGACAGTTGTGTAGTGATCTGTGGATTCTGTCAATCCACAGCAGTCTACAAAATGGGTATTCTCCATTCCAAGCCCTGCTGCCCGCTCATTCATCTGCCGCACAAATTCCTGCTCGCTGCCTCCAATATGCTCTGCCATTGCTACACTGGCGTCATTTCCAGAGGCGATCACAATGCACTTGATCATAGTCTCCACGTCCTGGGTTTCTCCTTCCTCCAGAAATACCTGGGAGCCACCCATAGATTTCGCATAGGCACTGGTGGTTACCAGATCATCCATTTTCAGTGTACCATTCTCCAACGCATCGAAAATCAGGATTAACGTCATAATCTTTGTAATACTCGCTGGACTTCGCCTGGTATCCGAATCTTTTTCGTAAATTACAGTGCCTGTACTGGCCTCCATTAAAAGAGCAGAAGGTGCCTGCACAAGCGCATCATCAGGTGCTGCTGGCTCCGTGGTTTTTTCTTGTTCTTCCGGGGATGCAGCGGTATTATCACTTGTAAAATTTTCTGCCCTTTCATTCAACGATATATCTGCTTTCCCATATACAATCCGACAGCCAGTTCCCACCATGAGACTGGCCAGCAAAATAGGTAAAACCGCCTTTCTTATTGCCTTTCCAAGCATAGGATGTCTCCTCAAAAATAAGTTCTATTCTATTGTAAAGCGGTCACCATAATTTTATTACTATAATCTCAGAATGCAAAAGCATCACCAATCTGCAAATATTTCCATGACTTCTCCACGTAAAAAAGTGGAGTTTACGAATTTTCTTCCTCATCTTCCAGGATCCGCAGCCCGGCTGTGCTGGTTACGGGGAGGGAAAATACGATGGTTCCTGCTTTGGAGGTGAGACCGGCTTTTTCCATGATAGCACTCATAATGGCATTTTTCTGTTCTGATTTTGCCACAATGAAGATCACCTCTTTTTCGGAAACCAGGGAAACGCCAAGAAACTGTTCGGCGCGCTTCATTCCTACCCCTTTTCCATGAAGAACGGTACCGCCGGTTGCGCCACCCTCCTCTGCTGCTTTCATCACCTGGGTGTTATATCCGTAATTGGCAATTGCCACGATCAGTTCATGCTTTGTCTCTTTCAATGTACCTTCCTCCTCTCTTACAAACTCCTGTCCCTGAATGAGAAATCCCAATTCCCGTTTGCCGCCAATGCTGCTCATGGGAATGGTAAATGCAATCCCAGTTCCGGGCACGTCGATCCGCAGCTGGTTCTGCAAGCCCTTTTTCACCTTTTTCCAGGTAGCTTCTGTCACAAAGTGAAAACAGATGCTTTTCTCATCATCTTCTAATCCCATATAGTCAAGGATGGAGCTTGAGGCAGTTCCCATACCAAGGGAAACCGTTCCTACTTCTATCTGATTTTCCCGGTAAAGTGCTGCAAATTTCGACATGTATTTTCGGTTGGTGATGGTAACCATCATGTATAATTCGCTCATAGACGATTCCTTTCTTTATAAAGTTCGTTGCTGTTCATAATCTTCCCTGAGTGTACCCAATCATCATTCCTATAATCTGTACTTCCACTTTGTGCCACACAAAAATGGCATCTATTAGGTCTTCCTAACTATAATTGTTCATTTATAATGTGTTTGAGTCAACACTCAATCCCTATTTTCTTAATTTTCTATAACTCTATAATTTCTGTGTCTTCCAGTTCTTCAAACAGTTCCGCCACTGGTATAGCTTCCACTGGTATTTTGTCCGCAGGCAAATTCTTCCCCTTGCCTCCAAGCTCGCCGCCTTTTACCCGATAAACCAAGCCTAGCACCTGCAAAGTAATAAGCGGCGTCATAGCAACCATTGCCACTACGCCAAAAGCATCTGTCACAATATTTCCACCCACAGCTTCACAGGCTCCCTGCGCCAGCGGAAGGAGAAAGGTGGCTGTCATAGGTCCAGAGGCAACACCACCAGAGTCAAATGCAATAGCCGTAAAAATTTTGGGAACAAACAGGCTGAGGATTAAGGCAATGGCATAACCTGGCACCAGAAAACAGAAAATGGAGATTCCAGTCAGCACCCGGAGCATGGAAATCCCAACAGAGACTGCCACACCCACAGACAGACCAATCTGTATGGATTTCCCGGAAATCGCACCGTCAGTCAGCTCCTCAACCTGCTTCATCAGCACATATACCGCAGGCTCGGCTTTTACAATAAAGTAACCGATCACCATTCCAAGAGGCACAAGAATCCAGTTATAAGGCAAATTTCCCAATACCATCCCCAGGTAATTTCCAGCTGGGATAAAGCCTACATTTGCCCCGGTAAGAAACAGAACAAGTCCTATATATGTATAAAATAAGCCGATACAGATTTTGATCAGCACAGTTTTATTCAATTTCAGCGAAACAATCTGGAAAATTCCGAAGAAAGCAATAATTGGGAAAAGGGATACAGCGATCTCTTTAAAATATTTTGGCAGTGCAACTGCAAATAATTTTCCCAGTTCTATCGAATTTTCCACTTCAGAAACCACTTCCAGCGCAGCGCTGCCTTCCGTGTGGTACAAAAGTCCCAGAATCAGAACTGCCAAAATAGGTCCAATGGAGCATAGAGCCACAAGCCCGAAACTATCATCTCCGGCATGTTTATCATTACGGATGGATGCAATACCAACACCCAATGCCATAATAAAGGGTACCGTCATAGGTCCAGTGGTCACTCCACCGGAATCAAATGCCACTGCCAGAAAATTCTCAGGAACAAACATGGCTAATACAAATACTAAAATATAGAAACTGAATAACAATGGCGGCAGCGCAATTCCAAAAAGGATACGCAATAAGGCCACAACAAGAAACGCACCAACACCAAGTGCCACAGATAAGATCAGCACCAGATTGGGCACAGAAGAAACCTGTTCTGCAAGAACCTGCAGATCTGGTTCAGATATTGTGATAATAAAGCCCAGAATAAAACCGATAATTATAATAAAGCCTAACTTTTTCGTGCGAAGCATACTGCCTCCCACATGTTCTCCCATGGGCGTCATGGATAATTCTGCTCCCATGGAAAAAAAGATCATTCCCAGGATCACAAGCACAGATCCTACCAGGAATTCCACCAGGATGCCCGGAGATAACGCAGCCACGGTAAAACCAAGTATAAAAACGATCAGTACAATGGGAATCACTGCGCTGATGGATTCTCTGGCTTTCTCCCTGGCTTTTTCCTTTAAGACGGACTGATGGGACTGAAGTTCTCTGATTAATTTTCTTTTTTCCACATATACCTCCATTTCTGAATATTTCACTGTAGTTGCCTGGAGCGTGTTTGAAAAGGCATTCTATCATCTATACGCTCCACTTTGATGCCTGATATGGGTTATTGTAACATTTTCCCATAGGGTTAGTCATCTATAAAACAAAGATATATTCTTAATTTTTTGTAAACTGACTGCATAAACAAAAAAACAACCAGAATTTAATATAGACCTAGCTATATTTCTTCCGGTTGTTTTACATCAATATATTTTCAACAGATATCATGCAATTTCGGATTTTATCAGCCCGTGATCACACCGCCGCCAATGACTACGTCTCCATCATAAAGCACAGCTGCCTGCCCTTTGGTGATAGCTCGCTGGGGCTCATCAAAAATGATGTGTACACTATGTTCTCCAGTAACTTTTACAGTTGCCCACTGCTCCTTCTGGCGGTAACGAACCTTGGCTTTGGCGCGAAATTCTGCCGGCGGGGTATCAAAGGAGATGAAATTAAAGTCTTCCACATCCAGTTCGCGATGGAACAAATCCTCATTATCTCCCAAAATCACGCGGTTCTCTGCCGGACAGATTTTGGTAACGTAAACCGGCTTCCCGGCTGCAATACCAAGCCCCTTTCGCTGACCTACCGTGTAGCCAATAATTCCTTTATGATGCCCAAGCACATTTCCGTCTTTATCTGTAAAATCGCCTGCCGGATAGTCTTTTCCTGTAAACCGGCGGATAAATCCAGCATAATCCCCATCTGGGACAAAACAGATATCCTGGCTGTCCGGCTTATCTGCGTTATAGAAATTCTGCTGGTCTGCGATCATGCGGGTCTGATGTTTATTCATGTCTCCAAGTGGAAACATGGTGTGTGCCAGCTGCTCCTGAGTAAGAGAGTAAAGAACATAACTCTGGTCTTTTGCAGGGTCAGCTGCTTTTTTCAGAAGATATCTTCCATCTTCCCGCTTTTCAATTCTGGCATAGTGTCCGGTTACTACATAGTGACAGCCTAATTCTTCTGCACGATGGTAAAGGCTGTTGAATTTCAGGTAGCGGTTGCAGTCAATGCAGGGGTTGGGAGTTGCACCGTTTTCATAGGCTGCTACGAAGCGGTCCATAACTTGTTTTTTAAAATCTGCGGTGAAATTAAACACGTAATACGGGATTCCAAGATTATGTGCTACGCTCCTTGCATCCTCCACATCATCCAGAGAACAGCAGCTTTTTTTGCGGCTCACACCGGCATCTTCATTCTGGAAAAGCTTCATGGTGACACCGATGCAGTCATATCCATGCTCCTTCATCAGGTAAGCGGCCACTGAAGAATCTACGCCGCCACTCATGGCGATCAATGCTTTTTTCATATTGTCTGATTCCATATTTATACCTCATAAAAACTGAAAACTATTACTATTTAATGTGTTTAAGTCCCAGCCGACACACAGCATTTGGGCAATGTGTATTACTCCAGCGAGCCATTTCAGGCGCGCTCTTAGCGTAAGCGAAATCCAGCGCTTACGGAGACTTATGCGTGAGGGCTCTCCCGAACGCATTAGTCGCAGTTAGCGATTAGTTCGCTGGAGCGTTGCGCCGGCGAGTGAGTAATACACATTGTCCAAATGCGTCCCTCCTGACGAACTTTTAATCAACTAAATAGCAATCTATTCTAATAATCATATCTTGTATCATACACGATTCTTTTAATCCTCGCAATGCTTTTTCCGCCAATCATCTGACATTCCGCGGAGTTGTTCCACCACCTGGGGAATCACTTCCAGCATATAATCGATTTCTTCCTCAGTATTGGAAATGTCAAGGCTGATTCTGAGTGAACCCTGGGCGATTTCAGGAGCGAGACCAAGAGAAAGAAGTACATGGCTTGGATCCAGGGCACCTGATGCGCAGGCAGAACCGGAAGAAGCACAGATTCCCCTGCTATCCAGAAGAAGCAGCAGGCTTTCACCGGATACACCTTCAAAGCAGAAATTCACATTACCAGGCAAGCGTTTCTCCCTGGAACCATTCAGTATACTATAAGGAATCTGCGAAAGCCCCTGAATCAAACGATCTCGCATGGCGATAACCTTGGCTTCATTTTGTTCCATCAAAGTGCACTCTTCTTTCAGAGCAGCTGCCATTCCCATAATTGCCGGTAAATTCTCTGTGCCTGGCCGTTTTCCACGCTCCTGGCCGCCGCCCTCCATAAGAGAAGTCAGTTCAATCCCCCGTTTCACATACAATGCACCGATTCCTCTTGGACCATGAAATTTATGTGCGGAAAGAGATAACATATCAATATTCTGTTTCTTCACATTTACCGGGATATGTCCTGCTGCCTGCACTGCATCTGTGTGAAAAAGCACCCCGTGAGCACGACAGACTTCTCCAATTTCCGCTATAGGAAGAACAGAGCCAATTTCATTATTAGCAAACATAACCGTAACCAGACAGGTATCCAGCCGAATTGCTTCTTCCACCTGAGCAGCTGTAATATTCCCCTCTGCACCCACATCCAGAAGCTGAATCTCAAATCCCTGCTCCTTCAGCCTTCTCAGAGTATGAAGCACCGCATGATGCTCAAACGCAGTAGAAATAATATGCCTCTTATTCTGTTTCGCCCCAAGCATAGCCGCTGACACAATTGCCTGATTATCTGATTCTGTCCCACCTGATGTAAAAAAAATCTCTTTCGGCATACAGCCAAGGCAACGTGCGATCTGCTCTCTCGCCGTCTGTAAGGCATCATTTGCTGCCATCCCAATCTGATGAATACTGGACGGATTTCCGTAACTATTCTCCATTGCAGAAATCATAGCCTTCATTGCTGTCTGACTTATTTTTGTGGTTGCTGCATTGTCTGCATAAATTCTAGGCATAACTCAAATTCCTCTTTATATTACATTCCAAGAAGCAGCACATTTCTCAGCTTCCTTGTAAGATCAAATGTCCCTGCATCTTTCTTCTGCATCATCATAAGAATCGTCATATTCTCCTTGGGAAAATTGGCGAAATAGCAGCCAAGCCAGCCATCCCAGCCATATTCACCCTCACAGCATGCAAAGGGTGCCTTCCACGGATCCGTCATCACACGCATCAGATTTCCATAAGAATATCCATTCATCTCCCACCATTTTTCAAACCACTCCTGCTGACATGCTATAAGCTTGTGGGTGGTCATATATTCCACAGAAGCAGGCTTAAGGATCTGTCTGCCCTGGAAGCTGCCTTTGTTTATCAGCATAGCCGCAAATCTGGAATAATCCTCAATGGTGGAAACAAGCCCTGCCCCTCCGGCTTCATAAACAGGCGGTACGTCCATGGAAAGACGGATTCCCAGACTGTTGTCACGGAATTCTTTCATTTCACCGGCAGTCTGCTCATAAGTCATGGCCAGTCTGTCCAGCTTCTCACCTGGAACATAGAAATCTGTATCTTTCATTCCCAAAGGCACAAAAAGCTCTTTCTTAAGAAATTCACCGTATTTCATGCCGGAAGCCTTCTCCACCACTGCTGCCAGAATATCTGCGGATACCCCATACTTCCAGCGCTCTCCGGGCTGAAACTCCAAAGGACATCTGCCGATCTTATCTGCAAATTCCAGTGTTGTCATGGGATGCTCTGTATTCAGACGTGCATGTATTTCTTCCATCACATTTCCAACGGCAAACTCTGCGGCACTGCTGTTTCCGCCATAAGTCAAACCACTGGTCATAGACAACAAATGATAAACCGTTACATTATGCCATACTGGTGCCAGTCCGCCAGGTACAGACACCATCTGGTCTGCAAATCCCGGAATATATCTGGAAACCGGATCTGCCAGATCAATTACTCCTCTTTCAAATAAAATCATGGCCGCTGCCGCTGTAATCGGTTTCGTCATGGAAAAAAGACGGAATATGGTATCCCGTTCAATCATTTTCCCATTTGCTTTATCCGCATAGCCACACTGAAGATAGGCTTCCTCCTGGCCGTCCTTTATTACCATCATATTCATACCGGCAATCTGATTATCCTTTACTGCCTGATCCATAATCGTCTGAAGCTGTTTCTTTATCTCTTTTCTCATATCTGACCTCCTGATTTATATATGGCAATGCCGCAGGTAAGGGGCATCATCTATATACTCATTCTGCATAAGGTTTAGAGCGTGTTTGAAAAATCATTTCCGCAATCTATACGCCTCAATTTGCAGAAACCCCTTTTTGAACACGCTCTACAGCATCGGTGCAAATAACCTTAGAATACTCTGCATCGCCCGCACTGCAATATTTCTTCCACGACAGAATTCCAAAGATACCGGATTACAATATTCCAGGGTATCTGTGAAATCCTTTTTAATATCATAAATCACCTGATTCCGATAGATCCATACACCATCCTCAAAGTGAAGATACAAGCTCCGGTAGTCCAGATTGATGGTTCCCACAACAGCGATCTCGTCATCACATACAAAGGACTTGGCATGTAAAAATCCCGGCTGATATTCATAGATTTTCACTCCTGCTTCCAGAAGCTGCTCGTAGTAAGACTGGGTAAGAAGAAATACCAATTTTTTGTCTGGAATCCCAGGTGTCATCAGACGGACATCCACACCACTTTTTGCTGCGAGACAAAGAGCAGTCATCATCTCATTGTCAATAACAAGATAGGGTGTACAGATATACACATACCTTTTTGCACGATTGATAATATTCAGATAAACATTCTCTCCAACAGTCTCGTTATCCAGCGGAGAATCACAAAACGGCTGAATATATCCATCCCCTTCAAATGCCTCCGGATGCCATACATGAGGCAGATATTTCTCAAGTGAATGATCCTCACGGTTATTGGTAATCACATTCCACATATGAAGGAACATGGCAGTCATGTTCCAGACAGCTTCCCCCTTCAGCATAACCGCAGTGTCCTTCCAGTGTCCAAAGCGCTCCTTCTGGTTGATATACTCATCTGCCAGATTTACACCACCGGTAAATCCCACATATCCATCAATAATACAGAATTTCCGATGGTCACGGTTATTCTGGATAATATTCAAGATCGGACGGAAAGGATTGAACACCTGACACTTGATTCCTTTGGATCTCATGGTTTCATAATATTTATGAGGGAGCGTGGTAAGACATCCCATGTCATCATAAATCAGACGGACATCCACACCTTCCTGAACCTTCCTCTCCAGTATATCCAGTATGGTTCTCCACATTACTCCATCATGGATTATAAAATACTCAATAAAAATATAATGCTGTGCCTGCTCCAGTTCCCTTACAAGAACCGGGAACATGTCATCTCCAACCTGGAAATATTCTGCGGTAGTATTTCCGTGAATAGGATAACCTGCATTATGATATATATAATCCGACTGGTTGCATGCAGATATATCTTCTGCCTCCAGAAGATCATGTATTTCAGGATCTGTCTGTAAAAGATTACCGGACTTCATCAGCATCTCATTAAATTGATCCTGCATATAAGCAGCAATTCTGGAACGTCCAAATACAAGATACAAAACAAGGCCAAAAATTGGCAGGCACAGGATCAACATCGTCCATGCCAGTTTATACGAGGGGTTTATCTTTCGATTCACAATTTTCAGAACAACCAGAATACTGATAACATCCAGAATAAAAGACATATATCTGGAATATCCTGCAAGACGCAGAAATATAGTCAACAGCCAGCCAAGCTGCACCGCCATGGCAAATATTACATAAAATACCCGGTTAAACAGAAGCTTGGCTATTTTTTTCAAAATCATCATAAGTTTATATTTTCTCCTTCATACACCGGTCAGCAACAAAACGGACATGTGGTCAGCCAGCGATATCACCATATATAAAAATCAGTTCTTCCCTGAAGACAATGAGCCAAATTTGAAGATATTGCGGGATTTAAAAATCCCTGACTGAATGCAGCCAGGGATTTTTGCGCACAATTAATTATATTTACGTTTTCTTGCGGCTTCAGATTTTTTCTTACGACGAACGCTTGGTTTCTCGTAATGCTCTCTTTTGCGGATTTCCTGCTGGATACCTGCTTTTGCACAGCTTCTCTTGAATCTGCGAAGAGCGCTATCTAAAGTCTCGTTTTCTTTTACGATAACGTTTGACATAGACTCACACCTAACCTCCCTCCAGTTGTAGATTGTGCTAAAATACAACTGTCTGGGTATTTTTCTTGCACGAACATTATTATATATCATGCACTCGGGATTCGTCAACAACTTTTGGTTTAATTTTACAAAAATTTTTGACAAAATTTTGAGTGTTTTTTAGTGAATCTGTCCTTCCAGGATTCCGGCTGCTGCTTCGATTGCCTCGCCTGCCTTCTCCGGATTCTTTCCACCAGCCTGAGCCATATTCGGACGTCCGCCACCGCCGCCGCCAACGATTGCAGCAACAGCTTTGATCAGGTTTCCTGCATGTGCTCCTGCTTTCTGTGCAGAATCAGTAGCCATTGCAAGAAGGTTCACCTTGCCCTCATTTACTGCAGCAAGGACAACGACGCCCTCGCCAAGCTTCTCTTTCAGCTGGTCACCAAGATCACGAAGTCCGTTCATGTCAACGCCCTCTACCTTGGCAGCAAGGAGTTTCACACCTTTTACTTCTACAACCTGATTCATAACATCTCCCAGAGCACCCTGAGCCAGTTTGCTCTTCAGAGATTCATTCTCACTTGCAAGAGCCTTCACCTCACCCTGAAGATGTGTGATCTTCTCAATCATCTCGGAAGGGGTTGTTTTCAGAGCCTTGGCAGCCTCGTGAAGAAGTGCTTCCTGCTTCTTATAGTATTCCAGAACCCCGTTTCCGGTCAGTGCCTCAATACGGCGGACACCTGCTGCGATACCGGACTCAGAAACAATCTTAAACAGCATGATGGAGCTTGTATTTGCAACATGGGTACCACCACAGAGCTCTCTGGAAAAATCACCCATAGATACCACACGTACCTTCTGGGAATATTTCTCACCGAACAGTGCCATAGCACCAGATTTCTTAGCTTCCTCTACATCCATGATATCGGTGTGAACATCAAGTGCTGCCTGAATCTGCTCATTTACAATTTTTTCAACTTTACCGATTTCCTCAGCAGTCATAGCTGTAAAGTGGGCAAAGTCGAAACGAAGTCTGTCAGCAGTTACAAGAGAACCCTTCTGCTCTACATGAGAACCAAGAACTTCTTTCAGAGCTTTCTGAAGAAGATGTGTCGCACTGTGGTTCTTCTCAATATCTTTTCTTGCAGCAACATTTACTTTCAGAGAAACGGTCTCTCCCTTGGAAATCATGCCAGATTCCATATATCCTACATGACCGAATTTGCCGCCGCGAAGCTTGATGGTATCTTCTACGATGAATTTGCCATTTGCAGTCTCGATCACACCGGTATCTCCAACCTGACCACCCATAGTTGCATAGAAAGGTGTTTTCTCTACGAAAACAGTACCCTTCTGTCCTTCCATCAGGGAATCTACGATCTCAGCTTCTGTGGTAAGAACAGTAACCGGAGATTCAAAGGAAAGGTGATCGTATCCAACAAACTCTGTGGTAACAGAAGTATCAATCTGGTCATATACAGTAGCGTCAGCTCCCATATAGTTGGTTACCTCACGGGAGGAACGTGCTTTCTCTCTCTGCTCATCCATAGCAGTCTTGAAGCCTTCCTCGTCGATCTCGTAGCCCTTCTCCTCAAGGATCTCCTTGGTCAGATCAAGAGGGAATCCGTAAGTATCATATAATTTAAATGCGTTTTCACCGGAAAGAGTCTTCTCTCCAGCTGCATTCATAGCCTCTTCCATATCAGCCAGGATACGAAGTCCCTGGTCGATGGTCTTACCGAACTGGTTCTCCTCGTTGGTGAGAACGTTGAAGATAAATTCTTTCTTTTCTTCCAGTTCCGGATATCCATCCTTGGAACCGTCAATTACTTCTGCACTTAAAGTAGCAAGGAAGTTGCCCTCAATTCCCAGAAGTCTTCCGTGTCTTGCAGCACGGCGGATCAGACGGCGAAGTACATATCCACGTCCTTCATTGGTAGGCATAATACCATCGGAGATCATGAATGTCGCGGAACGGATATGGTCTGTGATCAGACGGATGGAAACATCGTCCTCATGATGTACCCCATACGGTTTGCCGGAAATCCTACTTACCAGGTTACGAAGGGAACAGATGGTATCTACATCGAAAATGGAATCTACGTCCTGGACAACAACAGCCAGACGCTCAAGACCCATACCGGTATCAATATTCTTCTGTTTCAGAGTTGTATAATTGCCATTTCCGTCATTCTCAAACTGGGTAAATACGTTGTTCCATACTTCCATGTAACGGTCGCAGTCACAGCCTACTGTACATCCCGGCTTGCCGCAGCCATATTTTTCTCCACGGTCATAGTAAATCTCGGAACATGGACCGCATGGACCTGCGCCGTGCTCCCAGAAGTTATCCTCTTTGCCAAATTTGAAAATACGCTCTGCCGGAATTCCGATCTCTTTATTCCAGATATCGAAAGCCTCATCATCCTCCAGATAAACAGACGGATAAAGACGGCTGGCATCCAGACCTACCACCTCAGTCAGGAACTCCCATGACCAGTGAATGGCCTCTCTTTTAAAGTAATCTCCAAAAGAGAAATTACCAAGCATTTCAAAGAATGTACCGTGACGTGCAGTCTTACCTACATTCTCAATATCACCTGTACGGATACATTTCTGACAGGTACTGACTCTTGTACGTGGTGGTTTCTCTGCTCCTGTGAAATATGGTTTCAGTGGTGTCATTCCTGCATTGATCAGCAGGACACTTTTATCGCCCTGTGGAACCAATGAAAAGCTTTTCAGAACAAGATGTCCCTTGCTTTCCATGAAATCCAGAAACATTTTTCGAAGTTCGTTTACTCCGTATTTCTTCATTTCAATTCTCCTCCTACGCAATAAAGAAGTACTTTCGTTACTGTAAACAATAACGTGCATTCCTCTTATTGGAATGCTTGCATGGTCTATATGATAGCATATATCTTTATCACGGTCAAAATATTTTTTTACACAGGTCAGGGACCAGTACAAAATCTGTTTTCGCATCAACGATCAGATTTAGAGCGTATCTGGTCCCCTTTTATGATCTTATTTTACAAATACTTTATTAAATTTCTTCTTTCCTCTCTTAAGGACAATACCGTCACCTGTGAGAGCGTCTTTGGAAAGTACATGTCTGATGTCCGTCACTTTCTCACCGTCAACGGAAACGCCGCCCTGCTCGATGGCTCTTCTTCCCTCGGAACGGGTTGTTACAAGAGCAGATTTTACAAGAAGGCTGATTAGGTCGATATTGCCTTCTTCGTCAAAATCCTCTGCTGCAAGCTCAGTGGTCGGCATATGCTCTGTATCAGCTCCGCCTGCAAAAAGTGCCTTGGCACCAGCCTCTGCCTTCTTCGCTTCCTCTGTTCCATGAACAAGCTCGGTAAGCTGGAATGCAAGGATCTCTTTTGCCTTGTTCAGCTGGCTGCCTTCCCATTTCTCCATCTCCTGGATTTCTTCCAGCGGAAGGAAGGTAAGAAGCTTCATGCATTTGATAACATCTGCGTCGTCCACATTTCTCCAGTACTGGTAGAAATCGAATGGAGATGTCTTATTTGGATCCAGCCAGACAGCACCAGACTGTGTTTTACCCATTTTCTTACCTTCTGAGTTAAGAAGAAGGGTGATTGTCATAGCATATGCGTCTTTTCCAAGCTTACGGCGAATCAGCTCAGTACCGCCAAGCATGTTGCTCCACTGGTCATCGCCACCGAACTGCATATTGCAGCCGTATTTCTGGTACAGCATATAGAAGTCATAGCTCTGCATGATCATGTAGTTAAATTCCAGGAAGCTTAAGCCTCTTTCCATACGCTGTTTGTAGCACTCTGCTGTAAGCATACGGTTAACAGAAAAGTGAGCTCCAACCTCACGTAAAAGCTCCACATAATTCAGGTTCATCAGCCATTCTGCATTGTTTACCATAAGTGCCTTTCCATCAGAAAAGTCGATGAAACGCTCCATCTGTTTCTTGAAACAGTCAATGTTATGCTGGATGGTCTCTTTCGTTAGCATCTGGCGCATGTCGGTTCTTCCGGATGGGTCACCGATCATACCGGTTCCGCCGCCAAGAAGGGCGATTGGTCTGTTCCCTGCCATCTGCAGACGTTTCATCAGGCAAAGTGCCATGAAATGTCCTACATGAAGGCTGTCTGCGGTTGGGTCAAATCCAATATAGAAAGTTGCCTTTCCGTTATTTACCATTTCTTTAATCTCATCTTCGTCTGTTACCTGGGCGATCAGGCCTCTGGCTTTCAGTTCTTCCCAAACTGTCATTTTATTTTCCTCCTGTAAAATAGATATATGAGCTGCTTATTCTCTCTTCACGAAAAAAGCCGCTGCAAATATAAAAAGCCCGGTTCTCATGCCCCTTTAGGACGAGAACCGGGTCCCGCGTTACCACCTAAATTTACAGAAAGCTCGCACTTTCTGCCTCGATAAGTGACCATACTGAAAATTTCTTCCAGACGATTATCCCCACAGACAATACTGTCCAAAAATAAATGTCTTCAAATACTCTTCAGAATTATCACCCCGGCATGATAACGTATGCCACTCCGTCACAGCCTACTGGATTTCTGCAATCAATCACAAGCGCCTGTCCGCTGCTGTCTCTGCCACTTCAAAACCGTTCGGTGCAAAGCTCCGGGATGTATTCACAATGGATCTCTGCACGCGCCTCTCACCATCCGGCAGCTCTCTGTGTGCTCTTTCCAAAGCTACTTGTTCCCTTCAAAGCCTTTCTCATTTAATACTTGCAAGTATACAAAGGCTGTCTGTTTTTGTCAAGGATTTTAGCTTTGTATTTTAGCAACTCACCGCGGTAAAGTTTGCTATTATCATTTATACTGTTTCTACATCTGTATAGCTACCTTTATACCCAGTCCACAAAAAATGTATGATCCTTGTATGTCTCATATACAACCTTTTTAAAATTCAATGGCTGTTTCCAGAATGCAGAAGTCATCATAAAATACTTATAATTAAAATCTTTGGCCTTGATTCCGCTTACTGTACGCGGTGTACCATTCAGCACATAAGCATTAAAACTGTCAAGTGCCTGCTGGGCAGCTTCATAAGCGCTTGCACGGTCAATAAACTGACCATTCAGACGTTTCAGCAACTGGTTGTTTGTCACGACTGAATACTGGGGGAAGGTAGTTCCCTGGTAAAGCACATAACGGACACTGGACGGAAACTCCTTGTCCAGAGTTCTGTTCAAAAGGCAGAGAGCAACTGCCTTCATACCTGCAATTCCCTGGTCTCCTGCCTCAGCCTCGCAGACAGCTGCCAGAATATCAAGATCAGACTTGGTTCCATCTGCAACTCCCGGATGACTCTTAAGCTCCTTCATAATAGTAAAATTGCGGCCACGTTTCTCATCATACCAGGTAAAGGTAATACTGCTGTCATTGTCATCCTTTCCTGAATCCTGTTTCTCGGAAGCAACACCATTGGAATCAAACGCGTAGGTCTTTCCTCCAATGGAAGCTGTAGTGTTTACGTACATCACGCCTGTTGTTCCAAAATAATAGCTGTTTCCATCCAGACTCAGCCAGCCGGTCTGCGCTTTGCCATCTGTGGTACTAAAATAATACCGCTTGCTTCCAACCTTACCAAAGCCTTTCTGATAACGGACTCCGCTGGTCTTGGAAAAATAATAGATATTTCCATCTACAGTCTTAAGTCCGGTATACATAATACCTGTGCTAGTATTAAAATAGCGGGTATATCCCTTAGAATCCGTGAACCAGCCGGTAAGCATCTGACCATTGCTCTTGAAATAACGTTTCTCTTTCTTAGCTGTGGTCTGCCAGCCCTTTACCATAGCGCCGGTTCCGCTGGTAAAATAATATTTCTTACCCTTTAAGGTCAGCCAGCCGCGGACAAGCTTACCATTGGAAGGTCTGAAATAACGGGTTACGGTTCCGCTCTTCAGAAAACCGGTGGCCATCACACCTTTTCCCTTGGTAAAATACCGGATGTTTCTGCCCTTACTGTCTTTTTGCCAGCCTTTTAACTGTACGCCTGTTTTTTTATTAAAATAGTATTTCTTGCCTTTCAGAGTCAGCCAGCCTTTCTGCTTGGCTCCGCTGGCTGTTATGTAGTAGGTCTTGCCGTTTATAGTCTTAAATCCGGCTTTCGCAGCCTGAACATCCCTTGTCATCAGAAAAACCGTACATAATGTGGCAATCACAAGCAGCACCAGAGCCAGACTTTGCTTTCTGTTTCTCTCTTCTTTTATCATAGCATTTTCCTCTCTTTGACCTGACTAATTCCGAAGCTTTCCCACCTCTGCTTTTCACAAACAGTTACTGTTTACTCCGTGACCAGTAACACGCTTCGCGATGCACAGAAATCATGCATTCGCATGATTTCGCGCTGAGATTCTCGGGTTTTCTGTGAACTTTGTTCACAAAAAACAGCGTTTGCTTCGCAGACTTAATTCTTAACAAATCAATCCTTGTTTTATATATTTTATGTCGAATTCTTTTCAAAGATTACAGAAATATTACGTTTCAGTTTATTATAGCCAAATTTCTCTTTTCTGTCAACTGCTTTGTCACACACCCCCTGTCCCCTCCATATGATGAACTGTAAACATTTTCTGGAGGTAACAGCATGAGTGATTTAGCTGCTACAAACTGTGGCTGCGGCGAGGAAAGATCCGGTTGCGGATGTGGTAACTGCGGTTGTAATAATGGCTGCGGATGTGACAATGGATGTGGGCTTTCCTTTGGGAACGGCTCCTGTGGATGCAATATTCTCTGGATCATCATTCTTCTTTGCGCATGCGGCGGCAACGGTATTGGCTGCAACAACAGCTGTGGCAACGGAAATGGTGACTGCTGCTGGATCATTATCATCCTTCTGCTTCTCTGCGGTGGATGGGGGAATGGCTGCGGCTGCTGATCTGAGTTTCCCACATATGAAAAAGGGCTGTCTTCTCAGTCCTTTTCAAAAAAATCGGGACAGCGGGAATTTTCCCCTGTCCCCTTTTTCAGGCATATTCTAAAAGCATTCTTACGTTTCCTTGTTTCTTTTTCAACCACGCTCTGGGTAGAAACTCTCTCCTGCAAATTGTCTTTAATCCCCGGTATGGTTTGCGGACTGCCTTCTTTCTTCTGACTGCTCCACACACCTGCCATTTCCTTCCTGTTTTCCTTGCTTCTTTCGCACACATTCCAGATCCAGCTCGTATATGGCATTTCCATCTATAATAAGCTTTTCATTTTCTCTTCTCATAACTTTCCCTCCTGACTTTGCGGGAAATTCATACATCCCCCTGCTATAGAATATGTTACAGATGTCAGAGCGTGTTTGAAAAATGCTTTCTGCAGAATGTGCGTCACAATTTGCAGAAGATTTCACCGTTTTCAAACCGTCGTCATATTTTAATAACAACAACATAGATATAGAAAAGGGATTTTTATGGATCAGGAATATATTGCCCAGACAGCTCTGGATCAGATGGTGGGAACTGACCAGGGACAGCTGTTAAAAGCTCTCATCCCCTATTTTCCACCCAGGCAGCAACAGTTTCTGTCCGTTTTTGCAAAAGCCAGGGAACTTTCCAATACAGTCGCTCTTTTTACAAAGCCGTCAGAAGCCATGCATATACAGGCTGCAGCAGCCCCTGCCCAGCCTCTTGAAGTCATAAACGACCTGCGCCGCTACTGTTTTGGAGATATACGAAAGACTCTGGATCAGATCACCAATATGATGACCATGGCAGAAATGCTGAGGATGATGAATGAACCATCTCCAGAAGATAATTGCGAAGAAGAACGACAGTAAAAACAGAAAAATTTCATTCAAAACGGACATGTCGCCGATTGGCAGCATTACTATATAAGAAAGGAATGATTCCATATGGATGACAACTGGCAGGATAATCCAAAGCTTGCAGATATAGACAAAAACAAGCTTGACATGCTCCAGCAGATGGCCCGGCAAGGAGCCGGAAAATCTCCCTCTGATCTGCTGCCCTTTATTATGAATGCAGCTTCCCAGGGGAGAAATGCCGGTCTGAACTTTAACAGTAATGAAATCAATACCATCATCGAGGTTTTGAAAATGGGAAAAAGCCCACGGGAACGTGCAAAGCTTGATAAAGTGGTAAACCTGATGAAGATGATGAAGTAAAGCATTTTCTGCGATTAAGAAAACTTACTCCTCAACTTCTCCCATCATGCACTCGCGAAGCAGCACCAGTGCACTGGCAACAGCCTGCTGACGGATTTTGGTCCTGTTTCCGGTAAAATGATATTCCCGGGTAACCGTATGTCCATTGCAGCAGCAACCCATAAACACGGTTCCAACAGGAGTCTCACTGGTTCCGCCATCCGGGCCTGCAAGGCCGGTAACAGAAAGACAGATATCAGCTCCTGAAGCTGCGCAGCCGCCCTTTGCCATCTGTCTGGCACATTTTGCAGAAACAGCTCCTACTGTTTTCAACGTGGATTTCTTCACCCCAAGGCATTCTCTCTTGGCACGGTTGCTGTAAGTAACAAATCCATGGGTAAACACCTGGGAAGCACCTGGAACATTTACAATGCGGGCAGCAATGGCACCACCTGTACAGGATTCTGCAAGAGATAGAGTTAATTCTTTCTCCTTCAGCAGATCCACAACAGATTCTTCCAGCGTTTTGTCCGCATCCAGGGCAAATACATTTTTGCCGAATCGCTTTTGAAGTTCCTTTACTACAGGTTTGATCAGCTTCTTGCAGGATTTCTCATCCTCACCCTTGGCTGTAATACGGAGATGAACCTCTCCTGTCTTTGCATATGGGGCAAGCGTTGGATTTGTCTGGGCCTCGATCATATCCTGAATATCGGCAGCCACCTGGCTCTCACCGATTCCACAGATCTTCACAACCTGGGAGCAGATGATCTCCGGCTGTTTCTTGCGAAGATATGGGAAAACAGACTCCTCAAACATAGGGATCAGCTCGTTAGGAGGTCCCGGAAGAAGAATGGCAGTCTTACCGTTTTTCTCAAGGATCAGACCAGGCGCTGTACCGTTGTGGTTATCAAGCACAACAGCGCCTTCCGGAACCTGCGCCTGCTTATAATTATTGGAGGTCACACGTCTGTCCGGATGATTCTTCTTATATTCCTTCATATAGCGCTCAATACGCTTACGGGAATGAGGATCTTCAGAAAGAGGAAGTCCCATTACCTCAGCACATACTTCCTTAGTCAGATCATCCTCAGTTGGTCCAAGACCTCCTGAAAGAATTACCACATCAGATCTGTCAAGGGCAGATGCGATCACAGCTTTCATTCGGTCGCGATTATCTCCCACAACAGACTCATAGTAAACAGAAAGTCCCAGCTGGGCACATTTCTCAGAAAGATATGCGCTGTTGGTGTTTACAATGTTTCCCAGCAAAATCTCAGTTCCTACAGCTACAAGTTCTGCAATCATTTTTATATACCTCTTTTCCAGAGCATGTTTGAAAAAGGCCAACATCTCTGCTTACAAAGATGCTGGCTGGTTTACATTCAGATATTCACACGCACTGCACGCAAAAGCATTCCGCGGGCAGTGACTATTTTATTCCTGCATGGAAATTACATTCTTATTCTGCACAATATACGTGATCAGAGAGATCACCGTCAGAGCAAGTGATACCCATACAAAAATCTGTGTCAGTATTTCAAAAACTCCCCCAAAGTTCAGGATCAGAAGAATGATCATGACCATCTGGGATACAGTTTTAAATTTGCCCCAGTAGTTTGCAGCGATGACAACGCCGTTCTCGGCAGCGATCAGTCTGAAGCCACTGATAATAAATTCTCTTGCAATGATAATGATCACGAACCATGCCGGCAGGCGGTCAAGCTCGATCATGCAGATCAGTGCAGAACAAACAAGAAGCTTGTCAGCAAGAGGATCCATGAATTTACCAAAATTGGTAACCAGATTATTCTTGCGGGCAAGATAACCGTCAAACCAGTCCGTAATACTTGCCACTACAAAAATAGCAAGGCAGATATAGCGGTTGGCATCTCCGCCCCAGCCAGTCAGAATAAATAATACAAAAAACGGTACCAGGATCATTCTGGCAATAGTCAGTTTATTCGGTGTATTCATCTTCCAGCTCTCCTATCAAATCGTACTCCAAAGCTCCGGTAACCCGGACTCTCGCAAAATCTCCTGTCATGAGAAGTTCGCCAGTCTGTACAAAAATATATCCATCGACCTTCGGCGCATCTCCGTAGGTGCGTCCGATGTACGCACTCTCTCCGGATACTTTGCCCTCGATCATAACAGTCAGCACCTGACCAACGCGGCTCTCACCCTTTTCAAGAGAAATTTCCTGCTGAAGTTCCATGATCTCATCGCGTCTGGCTTCCTTGACCTCCTCCGGAATCTGATCTTCCATAGTGGCTGCCGGGGTATCCTCCTCAGCAGAGTATGGGAAAACACCAAGGCGGTCAAACTCGATCTCATCCACAAACTCCATCAGTTCTTCGTGGTCTTCCTGTGTCTCTCCAGGAAAACCACTGATCAGGGTTGTACGAAGGAAAATATCCGGGATCTCCCGGCGCAGCCTGCCAATAATATCCACCAACTCCTGCTTGGTGGTACGGCGGCCCATGCGTTTCAGCACACGGTCACTTGCATGCTGGATCGGAAGATCCAGATAATGACAGATCTTCTTCTCTTCCTTCATAGTCTGAATCAGCTCATCATAAATCTCTTCCGGGTAACAGTACAAAATACGGATCCAGCGGATTCCCTTTATTTTGCAAAGCTCCTTTAAAAGGACATGAAGAGATTTCTTTCCATAGATGTCCTTGCCATATACAGTGGTCTCC
The DNA here is from genome assembly GCF_040924365.1 of Ruminococcus sp. 1001136sp1_2201st1_G3_2201SCRN_220225. Lineage (NCBI taxonomy): Bacteria > Bacillati > Bacillota > Clostridia > Eubacteriales > Oscillospiraceae > Ruminococcus > Ruminococcus sp. 1001136sp1_2201st1_G3_2201SCRN_220225. The sequence continues at coordinate 153,661 of NZ_JBCOME010000002.1, forward strand.
TGGGCAACCAGAATCAGCTCTTTCACCCCTTTTTCAGCAAGAGACCGGGCTTCTTTTACGAGCTGCTCCATAGGCACGCTTCTGTAGCCGCCCCGGAGTCTGGGGATAATACAGTAGGTACAATGCTTGTCACAGCCTTCTGCAATTTTCAGATATGCAAAATGTCCACCTGTGGTCAACATACGCTTGCCGGAAATATCCGGAAGAAAATCAATGCTCTTGTACTCTTCAAAGTGTCTACCTGCCTGGGCTTCCTTTACAGCCTTGCTGATATCGCCGTAAGAGGTTGTACCAAGAATGGCATCCACTTCAGGTATTTCCTCTGAAATTTCTTTCTTGTAACGCTGTGCCATGCAGCCGGTAACGATCAGCACCTTGCAGGTACCTGCCTTTTTCTTCTCTGCCATTTCAAGAATGGTATTTACACTTTCTTCTTTGGCATCACCGATAAAACAGCAGGTATTGACAATAATGACCTCTGCTTCGTCCTCATCATCAACAATCTCATGTCCGTCTGCAGCAAGCATTCCAAGCATTTCCTCAGAATCTACCAGATTCTTATCACATCCAAGGGAAATGAACAGTAATTTCATATTATTCTGCACTCTCCTCAGACTCAGCAGGATCAACTGCAGCTACAGGTTCTTCAGAAGCAATTTCCTCTGCAGAATGTCCTGCGATCTCTGCTAAATCCTCTTCCTCATGTTTACCTGGAAGGATCTTAACCTTGCCGTGATATAACTCGTCAATTGCGATAGAAAGAGGTTTCTTGCCTTTAACATTGTCTGCCAACGGCTTTGCACCACCGATCAGCTGACGCGCACGCTTGCTTGTAGCAAGAATCAGGGAATAACGACTGTTGAGCACCATGCTCTCATCGTCGTCCTCATTGTTCGTATTGATTGCTTCGATTAACTCAGAATAAGATGGATGGATCATATATATACTCCTTTCAAAAATTGTGATTATTGTTATTATTTTTATAAAGATTCGCAGTTTCAAACTGTGTTTTCGTGAATAAATCTGCAAATCGATATTTCATTTTATGGCAGTTTCATCTGCTCTTTATTTGGATTATTCTTCCACAAACTTTGCTGCCTGTGCCTGGATCTCATGGATAAAACCAAGGTTTCTCCTCATGGCGAAATGTTCGCTCTGAATAATATTATGAAGCCTGTCTACAGCATCCTCCAGCTGGTCATTCACCAGAAGATAGTCGTACTCGTCAACTCCTTCTGCCTCCTGTGCAGCTCTTGCAAGACGCTGGTGGATCACTACCGCAGTCTCAGTGCCTCTTCCAACAAGACGCTCTTTCAGTTCCTCCATGGAGGGCGCTGTTACAAATACCAGCACAGCTTCCGGGAATTTCTTCTTGATCTTGCGAGCTCCCTGAATCTCGATCTCCAGGATCACATCCCTGCCTGCTGACAACTGCTCCTCCACATAAGCCTTAGGTGTGCCGTAGTAATTCTCCACGTACCAGGCATATTCGATCAGCTGATCCTGACGGATCATTTCCTCAAATTCTTCTTTTGTGCGGAAAAAGTATTCTCTTCCGTCTTCTTCCCCTGGTCTGGGGTTTCTGGTGGTGGCAGATACAGACAATGCATAATTGTCGTACTTCGCCATCAGGCTTTTCATAATGGTGCCTTTTCCTGCTCCGGAAAATCCGGAAACAACTGCCAAAACTCCTCTACTCATGGCCCTCTCCCTTATTTTCTATAACTTCTGCAAATCTGCGGGCGATCGTGTCCGGCTGGATCGCAGATAATATCAGAATGTGGTCTGAAGTAACGATCACGGACTTGGTCTTTCTTCCCTGAGTGGCATCCACAAGGGAATTGGAACCTTTCACACTCTGAACCATTCGTTTCACCGGAGCGGCATCCGGGTTTACCACAGCTACGATTTTCTGGGAATTCACCACATTGCCGAATCCGATATTGATTAATTTTGCCATGTTTTCACCCTTCTGTCAATATGGAAAGCTTACGTCTTTGATTCTCTAGTACATCGCTTCGTAAATAACTATACCAATCACGTAGGATGTGGATTCGAGTGTGCAGGTATAAAAACGCAGGCGTAGCGGGCTACGCCGAGGCTTTTATACCTGTGCAATCGGATTCACAGACAAGTGAGTGGTATAGTTATTTCGAAAACGATGTACTAGGTTACTCCACATTCTGAACCTGTTCTCTGATCTTCTCAATCTCTGTCTTCAGATCAATCGCTATATTGGAAATAATCAGATCACTTGATTTCGACAAAATGGTATTTGCCTCACGGTTCATCTCCTGTGCCATAAAATCAAGCTTGCGTCCGATGCCTTCCTTCTCCTCCAGCATCTTCTTCATTCCCTGGATATGGCTGTGGAGACGGACGGTTTCCTCATCGTTGCAGATCTTGTCGGAGAACAGGACAACTTCTGCTGCAATACGGGAATCTTCGATCTGAGAATCCTCCAGAAGCTCATGAACCTTGGCTTCCAACTTCTCTCTGTAAGAATCCACAACCTCCGGAGAGCGGGCTTCTACCTGACTTACCTTCTCATCAAGAGCATCCAGCTTGGCGATCAGGTCGTTCTTCAGATTCTCTCCCTCGCTTGCACGGGACTGGGCAAATTTCTCGCAGGCCTCACGAAGCGGTGCTTCCAGAACTGCCCACAATGCGTCCTCATCTACAGACTGCTCCTCCATAGTCAGCACGTCCGGATAACGGGAAAGAGCTCCTGCCTTCACATCGTTCTCAAGGCCAAATTCCTCTGCCATCTGACGGATATATGCAAGATATTCTCCTGCAAGCTCCTTATTATACTTCAGTGCGCCACAGCTTAAGGTGTAGTCCTCATATGTGATAAACACATCCACTTTACCACGCTGCATATAGGTCTTCATAAGATTCCGGATCGCGCCCTCAAGGAAAACCAGCTTCCTTGGCATTTTGATACTCAGATCCAGATATCTGTGATTGACGGATTTTAACTCAACGGTGATTTTCCGCTCTTTTGTAATCACCTCGGCTCTTCCAAAGCCGGTCATACTTTTTATCATAGTAATCTCTTTCTTTATTTTTATTCCGAATACTGTCTGAAAAGAGTACTATTCCGCATAACAGAATCGTCTCTGATATTCAGGCAATAACTCTACGCAGGTTACCGTTCACAGTTGCCTACGCATACAGATTTATTATAGTTCATTCTAAAACCCTAGTCAAATCCTTTTTTTGCTGTTATAATAAAGTCTGCATGTCACGGTTACTGGTCACGGAGCGACCGGTAACCTGTCAGCAGAAAGGAGTTTTTTATGGCTTTTGACGGAATTACCATTGCTGCAATGGTTTCTGAATTAAATAAAAATCTCTCCGGGGGACGCATTAACAAAATTGCCCAGCCGGAAAGTGACGAACTGCTGATCACCGGAAAAGGTGCAAATGGTCAGAAGCGTCTGCTTCTCTCCGCCAGCGCCTCCCTGCCTCTGATCTATTTTACAGGCAAAAACCGGATCAGCCCTTTGACTGCTCCTAATTTTTGCATGCTTCTCCGCAAGCACATCGGAAGCGCCAGGATCACTGCGATACGCCAGCCTGGTCTGGAGCGTGTTGTAGAATTTGAGCTGGAGCACCTGAACGAACTTGGCGATGTATGCCATAAGGTTCTCATTATGGAACTGATGGGAAAGCACAGCAACATTATCTTCTGTGATGATAATAATATGATCCTGGACAGTATCAAGCACGTATCCTGCAACGTAAGTTCTGTACGTGAAGTTCTGCCAGGACGCCCTTATTTCATCCCCCACACTCAGGACAAGCTGGATCCTCTTACCATTTCCAGAGAGGATTTCATGGAGAAAGTTTGCGGCAGATCCAATGCCGTCTCCAAAGCTCTCTATCAGACGCTTACCGGTTTCAGCCCGGTAATGGCTCAGGAACTTTGCTATCGCGCTTCCATTGATGGAAATGACGATGTCCAGACATTAGATGAGAATACCAAAGAGCAGCTTTATACAGAATTTACCCGTTTAATGGAGCAGATCCGTGGGGAAGAATTTACCCCGGTTATTGTTTTCAAAGGGGACGAGCCGGTTGAATACGGTGTTCTTCCTTTTTCCCAATATGGAGAAGGCTTCACCACCCGGACCTTTGAATCTGTGTCAGAGATGCTGGAAACCTATTATGCCTCCCGCGACGTGATCACCCGTATCCGTCAGAAATCTGCGGACCTCCGAAAGATCGTCCAGACTGCCCTTGACCGCAACCGCAAAAAATTAAGCCTTCAGCAGAAGCAGATGAAAGACACTGAGAAAAAGGACAAATACAAGGTTTACGGCGAATTGATCAACACCTACGGCTACGGCCTGGAAGAAGGCTGCAAATCCTTTAAGGCTGTGAACTATTATAATGGAGAAGAAATCACTATTCCTCTTGATCCTACCCTGACTCCTCAGGAGAATTCCAAGAAGTATTTCGATCGTTACGGTAAGCTGAAACGTACTCAGGAAGCTCTGGAGGTTCAGATTGCAGACACCACCAGCGAGATCGAACATCTGGAATCCATCTCCAATGCCCTGGACATTGCCGCTGAGGAGAGCGACCTTTCCCAGATCAAGGAAGAGCTGATGGAATACGGCTATGTAAAGCGCCACTACGGAAACAAAAAAGGTGCCAAAATGCAGGTGAAATCCAAACCCTTCCACTATGTTTCCAGCGATGGCTACGATATTTATGTAGGAAAAAACAACTACCAGAATGATGAGCTAACCTTTAAATTTGCCACAGGAAATGACTGGTGGTTCCATGCCAAAAAGATGCCGGGCTCCCATGTTGTGGTAAAGACAAAAGACGGCACACTTCCGGACCGCACCTTTGAAGAAGCAGGAAATCTTGCAGCCTTTTATTCCAAGGGACGCACTGCACCAAAGGTAGAGATTGATTATCTCCAGAAAAAGAATGTGAAGAAGCCGGCTGGAGCCAAACCGGGATTTGTAGTTTATTATACAAACTATTCTCTGATGGCTTCACCAGATATTGCAGGAATCCAGCAGCTATCCTGATTGTAACCGTTTTTCCCTCTTTGCATGCAGCCCTGAATTTGCGAAACGGCTGCTCTGCAAACCGCAAGCTGCTATCTATATACACCGGAGCCTGTTTCAAACGCGCTCTGATTTAAGAACAGGAGTTATCTATGAGTATTTTAAATGTTGAACACCTTACCCACGGCTTTGGTGACAGAGCCATTTTCCATGATGTTTCCTTCCGTCTTTTAAAAGGAGAACATATTGGCCTGGTAGGCGCCAACGGAGAGGGAAAATCCACCTTCTTCAATATTGTAACTGACAAACTGATGCCAGATGAGGGCAGGATTCAGTGGGCAAAAAATGTCCGCGTAGGTTATCTGGACCAGCATTCTGTCCTCGCTCCTGGCATGACCATCCGCGACGTGCTGAAATCTGCTTTTTCCTGGCTTTTTGAACTGGAAGAACGAATGAATACCATCTGTGATTCCCTTGGTGAAGCCTCCCCGGAAGAAATGGAAACTCTTATGGAGGAACTGGGAACTATCCAGGATACCCTGACCATGCACGACTTCTACGTAATTGATTCCAAAGTAGAAGAGGTTGCCCGGGCACTTGGTCTTCTGGATCTTGGACTTGACCGTGATGTCACAGATCTCAGCGGCGGACAGCGTACCAAGGTGCTCCTTGCCAAGCTGCTTCTGGAGAAACCAGATATTCTTCTTCTGGATGAACCCACCAACTATCTGGATGAAGAGCACATTGCATGGCTGAAACGCTATCTCCAGGAATATGAGAATGCTTTTATCCTTATTTCCCATGATATTCCGTTTCTCAATGATGTAATCAATATCGTTTATCATATGGAAAATCAGGAGCTGAACCGTTATGTAGGCGATTATGACCACTTTCTGGAAGTCTATGAAGTGAAAAAAGCTCAGTTAGAGGCGGCTTATCGCCGCCAGCAGCAGGAAATCAGCGAACTGAAGGATTTCGTTGCCAGAAACAAGGCCCGGGTTTCCACCAGAAACATGGCAATGTCCCGCCAGAAAAAGCTGGACAAAATGGATGTGATCGAACTGGCTGCCGAGAAACCAAAGCCGGAGTTTCATTTCAAACAAGGACGCACCCCTGGCAAATACATCTTCGAGACAAAGGATCTTGTGATCGGATATAACGAGCCCCTTTCCCGCCCTCTCACCCTTTCCATGGAAAGAGGCCAGAAAATCGCGCTTGTAGGTGCCAACGGAATTGGAAAAACAACTCTTCTGAAAAGTATTCTTGGTCTGATCCCATCATTGAAGGGAACCAGGGAATTAGGGGACAATCTGCAGATCGGATATTTTGAGCAGGAGGTAAAAGGTGACAATAAAACTACCTGTATTGATGAGATCTGGGCAGAATTCCCATCTTATACCCAGTATGAAGTCCGCTCCGCACTTGCAAAATGCGGTCTCACCACCAAACATATTGAGAGTCAGGTCCGTGTGCTTTCCGGCGGTGAGCAGGCCAAGGTCCGCCTTTGCAAGCTGGTAAACAAAGAGACAAATGTCCTTCTTCTTGACGAGCCTACCAACCACCTGGATGTGGATGCAAAAGAGGCTCTGAAGGAGGCATTAAAGGAATACCGTGGAAGTGTGCTTCTCATCTGCCATGAGCCGGAATTTTATCAGGATGTGGTTTCACAGGTGTGGGACTGCAGTAAATGGACAACTAAGATCCTGTAAATGCTATATTAAGATTATTATTTTATAAATAAAACAGCATCCAGACAGAATATACTTCTTCATAATTCTGTCTGAATGCTGTTTTTATTTCATATATAGTGATGTCACTTGCAGCAGCATGTCCATTTAGAATAATTTGTCATTCTACTATATCTCATTCTATCAGTTCACAAACTGAATGATTCCGGATACCTGCTCGTATGCACTATCCCAGTCCTGACCACTTGCCAGTCCTTTTACTTTTCCCTTAATCGTTATTCGCTTGGAAGCCGCATATCCGGAAGCATCTGCCTTGATTCCCTTATTGGTTGTGAAGTCATGCGTACCCCAGATCTTATCTGCATAATATTTGCCGTCAGCCTTCAATTCAATATTGCTGAATGTGGCATTTACAGAATCTCCGTTTAATCTTGCAGAACCCTCTACGCGAAGATAGACAGTTGTGTTTGCAAGACTGCTGTTTTTAACTGTTTTGGCAAGTTTGCCGTTGATGTAGCAGCTGCAGGTTCCGTCTTTTTTCACAGTCAGCATTACATGGTAAGTCTTATCTCTGGCCGCTTCCTGAACCCAGATATAGTTCTGACCGCCTGCACCATTGTGGGCTACATTCTCGATCATGAACCATGCCTTACCTGTATAGGGAGCTCTTGCATGTTTGTCATACTGGATACCAAAGCTTACTGCAGAGGTCGCCGTGCAGGCAACCAGCTTCGCATGGTAACCGGAACCGGAACCAGAAAGTACCATATCCGTTTCAATGGTATATTCGGAAGCTGTATTTGCAACAGTGGAACCTGTTGCCGTGGTATTTCCGCCGGCAGTATCCGGTTTCGTTGTGGTTGGCACCTCATAAACAATTTTCAGTCCTTTTTTGTTATAGGAACTTACTTTCTTTCCTTTGTAGGCTTTTACTGTGTAGTAGTATGTAGTTCCACTCTTCACTTTTTTATCTGTGTAAGATGTTTTGGAACCGCCTTTCACAGTTTTGATTTTTTTCCAGGAACTATTTTCTGTCTTACGCATAACATAGTAGCCTGAAGCGCCTTTACTCTTTTTCCAGGTAATTTTAACACTTTTGTTTACACGTACCACCTTGGAAAGCCTCGGTGCTTTTAATGCTGCTGCCTGAACCGCCTCTGCTTTTCCAAATGAATAAACCGGAAATACAAGCATAAAAGCAAGTAAAAACAGCATAATCTTTTTGATTCCTTTTCTGTTCATAATATTCCTCCTTCTTTCCTCATATGAACTTCCATCATAAAAGACGGAGAACTTCTTCAAGAAATTCTCCGTCTCATTATACTACTTATTCATCAGCAGCGTCAACCTTACTTGCCCTTGCTTCGATCTCTTTCTGCTGGATATCACCAGGAGCCTGCTCATAGCGGGCAAACTCGTAGGAGAAGTCACCACTTCCACCAGTCATGGAACGAAGATCTGTGGAATATCCATAAATCTCAAGAAGAGGAACGTCAGCTTCAATAATGGTATTTCCGTTATGATCCGGATTCATTCCAAGAACACGGCCGCGGCGCTTATTCAGATCGCCCATAACGTCACCTGTATATTTATCCGGAACTGTAACCTTCATGGAAACGATTGGCTCTAACAGTACCGGAGAAGCATCCATGAAGCCTTTCTTGAATGCAAGGATGGTAGCCATCTTAAACGCCATCTCTGAGGAATCTACCGGATGATAAGATCCATCATAAAGAGTAGCCTTTACACCAACTACCGGATATGCTGCAAGAGGTCCTTTCTGAACACATTCCTGAAGGCCCTTCTCGACTGCCGGGAAGTAGTTCTTCGGAACTGCACCACCAACAACAACCTGCTCAAATACGTATGGAGTCTCCATATCGCCAGACGGCTCAAAACGCATCTTAACATGTCCATACTGTCCATGTCCGCCGGACTGTTTCTTATGTTTGCCTTCTACGTCAGAATTCTTGCGGATGGTCTCGCGGAATGGAACCTTCGGTTTGGAAAGCTCTACATCAACTTTATAACGCTCTTTCAGCATGCTGACAATAACATCAAGATGCTGATCGCCCATACCATAGATCAGACTCTGACGGTTAGCACCATCGTTCTCAACACGAACAGTCCTGTCTTCGCTCATGATCTTGGCAAGAGCCTGGGAAATCTTATCCTCATCCCCCTTGTTCACAGCCTTAAATCTCTTATAGGTATAAGGTGTGGAAAGAATTGCTTTCGGATAAAGAACCGGATTCGCCTTGGTGGCAAGGCTGTCACCAGTCTGAACACTGACTAATTTGGCAATTGCACCGATATCACCTGCATGGAGCTCTGGAACTTCGATGGGCTTGGAACCCTGAAGAACATATAATTTATTCAGGCGCTCTTCTGTGCCTTTCTCAACATTGAGAAGGGTATCATCAGATTTGATAACACCGGAGCAAACCTTGATCAGGGAATACTTGCCAAGGAATGGATCCACGATGGATTTCCATACATATGCTGATTTTGCTTTAGCGAAATCGTAATTTGCTTCAAAAATCTCGTTGGTCTTCTGGGAAATACCGTTGCAGGAACGTTTGTCCGGGCTTGGGAAATATCCGCAGATGTCGTCCAGAAGGTTGGATACGCCGCGAAGATTGATCGGGGATCCCATGCATACTGGAACAATGCTTGCATCCTGTACATTGGCGGCAAGTGCTGCGGAAACTTCTGTAACGGAGAACTCGTCTCCCTCAAAATAACGATCCATGAATTCCTCGCTGGTCTCTGCTACAGATTCCATCAGGATATCATGATACTTCTCAAGGTACTCATCCAGATAAGAAGGAATCTCGCACTCTTCCTTCTGTCCCTTGTCGATATATTTTCTTCCGGCCTGCTTCACAACGTTAACATATCCCACGAACTTGCCATCCTCACGGATCGGGAAATGCAGCGGGGCAATCTTCTTGCCATAAAGCTCGGTAAGCTGATCTACTACCTTACGGTAACTTACATCGTCCACGTCCATATCGGTAACGAAAATCATTCGCGGAAGTTTATACTTCTCGCAGAGATTCCATGCCTTCTGGGTACCAACCTGTACCCCTGCCTTACCTGATACTACGATGATTGCTGCGTCTGCAGCGCTGACAGCTTCCTCAACTTCTCCTACGAAGTCAAAATATCCGGGAGTGTCCAGAATGTTTACCTTGTTCTTCTGCCACGGGACCGGAATCAGAGATGTAGTGATAGAGAAATGTCGTTTGATTTCTTCTTTATCATAATCACTGACTGTGTTGCCATCTTCTACACGGCCTAAACGGTTGGTCAAGCCGGCAAGATATGCCATTGCTTCTGCCAGAGTTGTCTTTCCAGCACCGCCGTGTCCTAACAGCACTACATTTCTGATTCGGTCAGTTCTAAAAACGTCCATATGTAATACCTCCCTGTTTGTCTAATATGTTCATATTTTACTAAATATTCAGAAGAATTTCAAGTATTTTCTGGGATTTTGACGGTCTTTTTTCAAAAAAGTTTAGATTATTTTGTCATTTCTGTAGGAATTGACAATTTGCGAGGAATCTCGTACAATATCATAAGATAATTTTTCACTTTAACGAAGGAAAGGAAACGACATTATATTATGAAGACAATCGGTTTTATCGGTCTCGGTCTGATCGGCGGCTCTATCGCCAAGGCCATCCGGAAGTACCATCCGGATTACCACATTCTGGCCTATAACCGCAGTAAGGAAGCACTTGCCTCTGCCATCAGCACCGGCATTATAGATGGTGTCTGTGAGGAAATGAAGGATCCACGCTTTGGATCCTGTGATTATGTATTTTTATGTGCTCCGGTAGAGATCAACCTGGAGTGCCTTGCATATCTGAAAGAGATCCGCCAGCCAGGCTGCATTATCACAGATGTGGGAAGTGTAAAGGGAATCATCCATCAGAAAGTGGATGAGCTGGGAATGACAGACTGCTTTATCGGCGGTCACCCTATGGCCGGTTCTGAGAAAACCGGTTTCGACCATTCCAACGAGCGCATTCTGGAAAATGCATACTATATTCTTACCCCGGGCGGAGAAGTGGGACTGGAATATATTTCAGATTTTACAGAACTGATCAGTTCTCTTGGTGCTATCCCTATGGTGCTTACAGCTGAAGAGCATGATTTTATTACAGCAGGTGTAAGCCATCTGCCCCATATTATTGCTTCTGCCCTTGTAAATCTGGTAAAAACTCTGGACAACGATGCCGAATATATGAAGACCATCGCAGCAGGCGGTTTCCGCGATATTACGAGGATTGCCTCCTCCTCTCCCGTTATGTGGCAGCAGATCTGCATGGAAAACCATGAGAACATTTCCAATGTTCTGGACGACTATATCCGCATGCTGATCCAGATCCGCTGTTCTGTAGACAACTGTGCTACAGATGGGAAGGAGGCAGATGCTATTTATCAGATGTTTGCAAGCTCCAGGGATTACCGTGATTCCATTGATGTTGTGGATAATGGTCCTATCCGCAAGGCTTATGTGCTTTATCTGGATATTGCAGATGAGGCCGGCGGAATCGCTACCATTGCCACCATCCTTGCCATGGATAAGATCAGCATTAAGAACATCGGAATTATCCACAACCGTGAATTTGAGCAGGGTGTTCTGAAAATCGAATTTTATGAAGAAGACGCTATGGAAAAGGCCATTGCACTTTTGAAAAAGCGCAATTATATTGTTTATGAGCGATAACCTGCGTACCGACAGTTGTTTATTGGATACATTACAATTAGTTTTTCAGACAAACTCTGTATCAATACAGCAAATATGAAGTAAACGCCATATTGACTCGTCTAATTCTTTATAAGTAATATAGTCGATACCTGTTTTTGCTGTATTAAACTTTATATTTAAGGAACGATTATTATGGAAATAAAAAAACTTACAAATCTCCACGGAGAACTTACAGTCCCAGGCGACAAATCCATCTCCCACCGTGCCGTCATGTTCGGTTCCCTTGCCAAAGGAACCACAAAGATCACCCATTTTCTGGAAGGAGCTGACTGCCTTTCCACCATCTCCTGTTTCCGCAAAATGGGCATTGATATTGAGAATAACAGCGGAGAAATCCTGGTTCATGGAAAAGGACTCCACGGATTATCTGCCCCTGTTGATATTCTGGATGTTGGAAACAGTGGCACAACTACCCGCCTGATTTCCGGTATTCTTGCAGGACAAAATTTTGTATCGGAGCTTACCGGCGATGACTCTATCCAGAGCCGTCCCATGAAACGGATCATGACGCCTCTCCTTTCCATGGGCGCTGATATTGCAAGCATAAAGGGAAATAACTGTGTTCCCCTTCGGATTGCAGGTCATCCTCTGAAGGCCATTCACTATGATTCACCAGTTGCCTCTGCTCAGGTAAAATCCTGTGTACTTCTGGCGGGAATGTATTCTGACGGAATTACCAGCGTCACCGAACCGGTTCTTTCCAGGAACCATACAGAAATCATGTTAAACTACTTTGGAGCTCAGGTAACTTCTGAGGGAACTACCGCTTCCATTGCTCCGGAACCATCTCTTTTTGCCAGAGAAATTACAGTACCTGGGGATATTTCTTCTGCCGCTTATTTCATCGCTGCCGGACTTCTGGTGCCAGGCAGTGAGATTCTTCTGAAGAATGTGGGAATCAATCCCACAAGAGACGGACTGCTTCGTGTGTGCAAAGATATGGGGGCTGACATTACGCTCTTAAATGTAAATATGGAAGGAGAGCCTACCGCTGATCTTCTTGTTCGCACCAGTTCTCTTCACGGTACAACAGTAGGCGGAGAAATCATTCCGACTCTTATCGACGAGATTCCGATGATTGCAGTTATGGCCGCTTTCGCAGAGGGAACCACCGTGATCAAGGATGCAAAAGAACTTAAAGTAAAAGAATCAGACCGAATTCTGGTTATGGCCGAGAACCTTTCCCGCATGGGTGCGGATATTACGCCTACAGATGACGGAATGATCATACATGGCGGCAAACCGCTTCACGGCGCAGAGATTGATTCTTATCTGGACCACAGAGTGGCTATGTCTTTCGCTGTTGCAGGACTGCTCTGTGATGGACCGCTATCTATTAAGGGTGGAGATTGTGTGAAGATTTCTTATCCGGAATTTTATGAGGATCTGTATCGGTTAGGAGAATAATCTGAACCGCAGGAACTTAAATGAGAACAATTTTCGTTACTGTGAACGGAGTGAGAAGTGACCATTTTTCCATTTAGGTTCCTGTTTTTTTGCCTTTTTAGATGTGTATTCCTCTTATTTTATGTTAAATAATAGTCAATGTTAGTTTAGTGTAACTGTCATATTTTGCCAGATTATATGCTTATATTTTCTTTTAAAATATACATATTGCACATTTTGCCATGTATTAATTTCTGTGCAATTTTAAAATTCGTTTTAATCTCATTTCTATATTGATATTCTTTTAACGATTTCGACGAAGTTAAAAAACTTTCCGTTTTCCTCTTTTTTTCTTCAAAAAAATAACGTATAATCCCACTGTAAGTTGAGGAACACTAAAACAAACAAAGCGAAGGTGAACAGCCCAGACAAAAGAGCGGCTGCCACAAGAAAGGAGCCAGAAATAATGAAAATTTTATTTTACGGAACCAAAAATTATGACGAGCAGTTTTTTGAAAAACTTTTACCTGAATTTCCAGATATTAAGATTAAATTTATTGAAGCAAATATCCACGAGGAGACCGCTTCTCTTGCAAACGGTTATGAAGCCATCTGTGCTTTTGTAAATGCAGACCTTGGCGCTCCTGTTATTGAAGAATTACATCAGCAGGGTGTAAAACTAATCCTTATGCGCTGCGCTGGTTACAATAATGTGGATCTTAAGACAGCTCACAAATATGGCATAAAAGTTCTGCGTGTTCCAGGGTATTCTCCGGAGGCTGTTGCAGAGCACGCAATGGCGCTGGCTCTTACAGCTAACCGTCACACTCACAAGGCCTATATCAAATGCCGTGAGAACAACTTTACTTTAAGCGGTCTTATGGGCGTGAACCTTTACAAGAAAACAGCCGGTATTATCGGTACTGGTAAAATTGGTCAGGCTATGGCAAGAATCTGCAAGGGATTTGGAATGCGGGTCATTGCATATGATCTTTTCCCAAACAAGAATCTTGACTTCCTGGAATACGTTTCTCTTGATGAGTTGCTGGCTACCAGTGATCTGATCAGCCTGCACTGCCCGCTTACAGATGAGACGAAGCATATTATCAACGAAAAGACAATTGCCCAGATGAAGGATGGAGTTATCCTTGTAAACACTTCCCGTGGCGGTCTTATCAAGACGGAGGATCTGATTTCCGGTATCCGCGACCATAAGTTCTTTGCGGTTGGACTGGATGTTTATGAGGAGGAATCTGATTATGTATTCGAAGATCTGTCTGAGAGCATCATGCAGACTTCCCTGATCCAGAGACTTCTCTCCTTCCCGAACGTAACCATGACCTCCCATCAGGGATTCTTTACAGAAGAAGCGCTCACTAACATTGCAGAGACAACTATGGAGAATGCGCAGGCTTATATCAATGGAGATGAGCTGAAGAACGAGGTTCTTTCATAATTCATAAATCACTATAGAAAATACGGTGTTTCAATGCATAGGTATTGAAACACCGTTTTGCTATTTAGTGTGTTGAAAGTTGTTCAAGGCGGACGCATTCGGACAATGGTGATTGCTCACTCGCCGGCGCAACG
>NZ_JBCOME010000003.1:0-8459 GCF_040924365.1 Ruminococcus sp. 1001136sp1_2201st1_G3_2201SCRN_220225
TCATTCTTACAGACAATGGTGCCTCATTCAAAGATCCAGCTATTTTTGAACGGCCTGCAGGTGAACTTCTATCCCGTGTCTTTTACTGCGATCCCATGGCTTCCTGGCAGAAAGGACGTCTGGAAAAAAATCATGAATTCATCCGTTATATTATCCCCAAAGGTACGACATTCGCAGGCTTGGACCAGGAGCAGGTAACTCTGATCACCAACCACATCAATAGCGTAGCAAGAGCCAGTTTAAACGGCTGCACCCCGTTTGAACTGGCTCTGCTGCTGATAGACAGAAAACTGCTGGACCTCTGCCAGCTGGAAAGGATTCCCGCCAACCAGGTGATCCTTAAGCCATCACTCTTGAAAAAGTAACTGCAAGATCCATTTCCGGTGTTGGTTTCATAATCAGGCCGGTGGAAGTTACTTTTTCAAAAGTACTTTCAGTGGTCCAAAAATCATGCCCATCTTCCAGAAAAAGCTTTGTTTTCTGCCCTTATTATATGTTAATTTTTACGAATAATCCAGAACTATATGGACGTTAGTCCTGCAAAAAAGTCTTATTTTACCTGTGTCAATGTATGGTGGAAGTTACTTTTTCATTCAACCTTTTCACATTCTCACATTTTTCTATTTTCCTACAGCATCTCCCTCAGCTGATAATTTGTATACACCTGTTCATAATCATATTCCGAATCATACCTGGTAAGTGTCACCATAGGATCTGCACCTGGAATGATCTGGTAGCTATAGGAAACCTCGTAATCCTCATCTATAAATTTCACAGCACCCTGGTTTTCAGAGCCTTCTGTGATTTCTGTCCTGTAAGCTGTGAAAACACGTCCGCTGTTTATGTCATTTGCCATGGCAGTCATAACTTCGGCCAGATTTCCAAGATCCTCATTTATCGTAAACTGGTTCCAGCGGTCTACCAGAACCGCACCATAGCATTTATCGCCATACTCACTGGTGGCCTCTCTCCAGCAAATGTTGATATAGTTATCATCCGTTATTCTGTAGCTTCCAACATAGTCCCTGGGATCATAATATTCATCTCCTGCCCAATGAGCTGTAAAGGTTCCATTGTCCTCATCCAGGGAAACTTCATAACCTTTTTCCAAATTCGCAGCCCCAAGATAGCGGGCAATGATTTCCTCCGGATTGTCTGTTTCCGGATGATAAATGTAGGGATTCTCCTTTGGAATCTTAGCCTTTTCACTATCTTCCAGATCGTCCAGATTATCCAGGCTCTGAGCTTCTCCTGTCTGCACCAGTTCCCGCCCGAAAATCACCTGGGTATCCTCATCTAAGCTCCCCACAAACTCTCCGTCCACTGTATCAAGATAAATGTCTCCTTCCTCCAGGGAAACAAGTATTTTCCCATCCTCCAGTTTCCATGAGACCTTCAGAATTTCTGCCGAGTCTGGCTCCTCACTATTGTAGGACATTTCCATGTAAGCACTTCCGTCTTCCATCAGCCTCATTTCCAAGTATTGGTTCAAATATTCCGCTACATTGTGACGTTCGCTGCTTTCGTCAGAATATATTACATAATTGGCATACCAGATGCCCATATAGTCCTCCGGATTTTCGATTTCTGCATGGGCAATAGCTGGAAACGATGCAGTGATCAGCATTCCGGTAAATATTGCAGCAATTATTCTTCTTTTCATAAACACCCTCCCTGGATCATATAATTTTTCTGAAAAATATAGTTTCAGCTTTGGTCACTGTTCACAGGGAATGTTTCGCGAGGTGTTTTTTGTGAGCAAAGCTCACAGAAAACCCGAGACTTGCGGCGCGAAATCATGCAAATGCATGATTTCTGTGCATCGCGGAGCGTGTTGCTGTAAACGGAGTGAACAGTAACCAGCTTTGCAGCCAGATACAAAACAGTAACCAGAAATTTTTTCTACAACTGTATCATTCTGCTGTAACTATATTATAAGAAATTCACCCAGGAAAAAGCACTATACTCTGGTTAGTATTTTTCTCATTTCCCATATAAAAAGAATCCTGCTTGCAGGATTCTCCGCCTGCGGCGGGGCCGCCTCGAGCGACAGCTATCCTTCCGCCGCAGTGCGCTCCTGCCCGGTAGGGCTTTTAATATAATAGGCAATTCCAATAGAATTTCCTATTACATTAAAAAGGCGTCCCCTGCAAGCTGAACCACTTACAAGAACGCCCTATACATCGGATATTAAGTAACTGCCATATTAACTTGTCAGATTTTTCAGACACGCTCTACTGCTCTATACCATATTCTATCTCTCTAAAAGCTTCCCAATCAGGCTTGTCACCAGAAACGCCGCAATATCCACAGCCACAATGGTAGACCCTACCGGCGTTCCGCCCAGAATGGAAACAATAATTCCAAAAAATGCACACAACACGGATAAAATCGCCGAACAGATAATTACTGCGCTGAATCGTTTATAGAGCCTCATTGCCGACAGTGCCGGGAAAATGATCAGAGCTGAGATCAACAGGGACCCCACCAGATTCATAGCCAGCACAATGATCACCGCTGTGATCACCGCAATCAGAAGATTGTACATATCCGTCCTGGTTCCAGTAGCTTTTGCAAAATTTTCATCAAAGGTAACCGCAAATATCTTATGATAAAATACTGTAAACAGTGCCACAACAATAACAGACACCACCACACACAGCCACACCTCAGCTGTGGTCAGAGTCAGGATTGACGTAGAACCAAACAGGCTGCTGCACACATCTCCGGAAATATTAGAGCCTGTGGAAAAAATATTCATCAGCAGATAGCCAACTGCCAGGGCTCCAACAGAAATCATAGCGATTGCCGCATCTCCTTTGATCTTCGTACTCTGTCCTGTACGAAGAAGCAGCACCGCACAGATCACAGTTACCGGCATGACAAACAGCATATTGTTGCTGAAATTCAGCACTGATGCAATGGCCATAGCTCCGAATGCCACATGGGACAGTCCGTCCCCAATAAAGGAAAATCGCTTCAGCACCAACGTTACCCCCAGAAGAGAGGAGCAAAGTGCAATAAGCACGCCTACGATCAAAGCATACCACACAAATGGATACTGGAAATAAAATGCCAGTTTTTCAAAAATTCCGCTCATGCTTTTCCCTCCTCTCCAGCATCCACAAGCCGCTTTCCAATCTTGCTTTCCAGATATTCCTCTTTTGTTCCGAAGAAAACCTTCTGTCCAATATGCAGCACATGACTTGCATAAGTTGCTACTTCACTGATATCGTGGGAAATCATGATGATGGTTACTCGGTCTTCTTTATTTAATTCGTTGATAATCTGATACATATCCGCAGTTGCAACCGGATCCAGACCAGAAACAGGCTCATCCAGAAGGAGGATTTTCCTTGTGGCGCAAAGGGCTCTGGTCAGAAGCACTCTCTGCTGCTGCCCGCCGGACAACTGGCGATAACAACGGTCAGCCAGATCCGTGATCCTGGTTTTCTCCATCAATTCGCGGGCTTCTTTTTTCTCTGCTTTATTGTAAAAAGGACGAAGCCCCATTCTCCCCAGGAAACCGGACATCACAATTTCATCTACCGAAGCAGGGAAGTCTCTCTGAAGCGCAGTCTGCTGTGGCAGATAGCCAATCTCGTTGATTTTTAAATCGTCTCCCAGAATGATGCTGCCACTCATAGGGCTCTGAAGATGAAGAAGGGTTTTCATCAGTGTGGATTTCCCAGAGCCGTTTTCTCCTACGATACAAAGGTAATCACCGGAATTTACGCTGAAATTCAGCCCGGACAAAATCGCTTTTCCTTCATATCCCAATGTAAGGTTCTCACAAGTAATCAGACTCATAATGCCTCCTTCAGAATCTGGAGATTATTTTCCATGATGGAAAGGTATGTGGTTCCCTCTTCCACATCCTTTGTAGTTACGGACTGCATGGAATTTAATGTCAAAATCTTCTGATCCTTAGTATTTGTATTTTCAATTACTGCTTTCGCCACTTTCTGATCGGAATTCTCGATAGTGAGAACAGCCGGAAGGTTCAGCTCATCCAGCTTACCAGCCAGAAATGTGATGGTCTCGAAGCTGGCATCTGTTTCTGCGGAACAGCCGGCAAATGCAGCGTAATAGGTAAGATTATAGTCGTCAATTAAATAGCGGAACGGGAAACGATCCGCAAAAAGCAGGGTTTTTGACCGGGATTTCTCCACTGAAGTCTGGTATTCCTGATCCAGAGCTGCCAGTTTTTCTTCATAAGCCTCGGCGTTCTGCTGATAAAGCTGGGAATGCTCCGGATCAGCATCAGCAAGACTACTGGCAATGGTGTCGCAAAACAGAGACGCATTTTTCAAGGACAGCCAGACATGCTCATCGTATTCCAGATCATCATCGTGGGTATGCTCTTCTTCGTGAGTGTGGCCGTCTTCTTCCTGCATTCCCTCTACAAGCTCTTCCTCCTTCACCTGATCTCCCAGCACATCCATCAGGTTGATTGCTTTTCGGTCTGGGTTTCCGGCGCCCTTCAATGCATCGGCTACCCAGGAATCAGACTCACCGCCTACATAAATAAACAGGTCACAGGTGGATACCTTCAAAATATCTTCCATGGTAGGCTGGAAACTATGCATGTCTGTTCCGTTACCCAAAAGCAAGGTAAGATCCACATTCTCAGCCTGGTCACCCAGGATTTCCTTTACCCAGTCGTATTCTGGAAAAATAGTGGCTACAATCTGAAGCTTCTGACTATCTGTGCTGGCATTCTCCTGTTCGCTGCCATTTCCCCCGCTCTGGCTTTCCGTCACACCGGAATTGTCAGTTCCTGCCGCCGCACCTGCACCGCAGCCTGCCAAAAGGCAGGCCGTACCTATTGTGGCAGCTGACATGAGTAGCCTTTTGAATTTATTTTTTAATTTGTGCATGTTCAACCTCATTATTTTCCTCTACACTCCTCACAGATTCCATAAAACACCGTCCTGGTAAAATCCCACTGAAATCCATGGTCTTCCAGCATATGCTCGCCCAGATGTGTCATTTCCCCGCATTCCAGATGAATCACCTTTCCACACTTCTCGCATTTGCAATGAAAGCATATATGCTTATGACAATGCTCATCATGTCCCAGATACTCGAAGCATGCACTGCTAGTGCCGTCTACCACATATTTAGCAACCAGTCCCTGCTCCACCATCCGGTCAAGCTGGCGGTACACCGTTGTGGTTCCGATAGAAATCCCCTGACTTTTAAAGTATTTGCATATATCGCTGACTGTAACATGTTTTCCTTCCATAGAGCACAGATAATTCTCCAGCTCTGTAATCTGTCTGGTACGATATTGTGCTTTTTCGCTCATTTCCCGCGCCTCCAATTTGAAAATCATTTTCATATTATAGCAGATTCTTTTTCAAAGTCAATATGAAAATCGTTTTCATTTTTATCATTCCGTATTTTTTACAGTGCAATCAAAAATTCTCTTGTTTCTGCAGCATACAAGTGCTATTCTTATTCACAAAACAGACATGTCGTCTATCGGTGACATCACTATATATGAAAGTTTACATTTCTAAAGGAGCCTGACATCATGGAAAATATAAGTTATGGAAAAATTGTTCTGATCGGCGCAGGTCATGTGGGATCTGCGATTCTGGACTCTCTTCTGCGAATGAATCTTGCAGATGAGATCGTTGTCATAAACAGAAATGAAAAAAAAGCATTGGGAGTCGTACTGGATGCCAGCCACACCACCGCCTTTGCATACAGTGCCAACGCAAACATCCGGGTGGGTACCTACGAGGACTGTAAAGACGCCCAAATTATCATCAACACCGCAGGTCCCAGCATTCAGCCAGGTAACTCCCGTGACCGCATGGTGTTGCTGCAGACCAATGTACAGGTGATGAAAGAGATCATGACACAGATCACCACTTACACCCGTTCTGCCATTATTATTAATGTTTCAAATCCAATGGACATTCTTACTTATATTGCACAGAAGGAATTCAACTACCCCCGAAATCTTCTGATCGGTACCGGTACTCTTCTGGACACCGCCCGCTTCAATAAAATGCTTGCCGACCTGTGCGGCGTAGATGCCAAAAATGTCACCGGATTCGTTCTGGGCGAACACGGCGGCACAAGCTTTATCCCATGGAATGCGGTTAATATTGTAGGAATTCCTTTCCATGATTTTCAGAAACAGTTTGGCCTGAAAGAGCCTGTTGACTGTGAGAAGCTACTTCACGAGGTGAAGGTCAGCGGTCTGGACATTGTAGAACTGAAGGGCTACACAAGCTCCGGCATCGCCCTTAGCGTCTGCCGTCTGGTAGGAGCCATTATGCGAAATGAACGTGCCGTCGTACCGGCTTCCGTTGTTCTGGAAGGGGAATACGGATTAGAAGGAATCGCAATGAGCCTTCCATGCGTTATTTCACGAAATGGAGTGGAACGCACACTGCAGATTCCGCTGGATAAAGAAGGGGAGAAAAATCTTAAGATCTGCTACGAGTATCTCCGTAATGTAATCAAGAGCATTTCCTGACACCATAAACAATAAAAGCTTACTACAACTTAGACATTTATTTTTTCAATGTCTAAATCGCAGTAAGCTTTTTTACTTATAAAACATACATAAAGTTAATTCCTATGATAATGGCAAAGCATTCCAGTTATCTCTTGCACCCACTCGCAATGGCGTGTACCGGACATGCCTGCTTACACCGTCCGCAACGGATACATTCCGGACTGTTGGGGTTTTCCACAGGGTTGACCACCATCTGGCAAGCCTTTGCACATTTTCCGCAGTGAACGCATTTTTCCATATCTACACGGTAGCGGTAAATGGAGACCTTATTGAATACGGAATAAAATGCGCCAAGCGGACAAATATAACGGCAAAATGGTCTGTAAATAATAATGGAAAGAACAATTGTCACGATCAGAATTGTATTTTTCCATATGTACAGCCAGCCAATGGCACCACGCATAGCCTTGTTCAAAAGTACCAGCGGCAGTCCGCCCTCCAAAGTTCCGGCCGGACAGATCAGCTTACAGAAATAGGGAGCTCCCTGCCCCATTATATCTGTGAGAAACAGGGGAAGCAGAATTACAAATACCAGAAAAATCACGTATTTCAGCTTTCGAAGAAGCTTGTCCCCTTTGAAGGTACGGATTTTCTTTGGAAAAGGAATCTTGTTCAGCAAATCCTGGATCAATCCAAACGGGCAGAGAAAACCACACACCAGCCTTCCCAGGATCGCACCTACGAAAATCAGAAATCCGATTACGTAGTAGGCAAATTTAAAGTTCCAGCTTCCAACCACAGCCTGTAAGGAACCAATTGGACAGGCTCCTGCTGCCCCGGGACAGGAATAGCAGTTCAGTCCCGGAACACAGGCATTTTTCAGCTTTCCTGTATATATTTTTCCAGTTACAAATCCGGATATATGGGAATTTGTAAGTGCCGCCCAGAGTGCCTGTATGGTATGCCTGGGCCAGTTTTTTATGTTCATTTTCTTATCATCCAATTCCAATACACTCCATACAGATATTTACAGCTTTTGTAAAAACAACTTCCATTTCACCACGATAAATACCAAAGGCCATCATCAGAATCCCCACCGCTGCAAGGGCGATTCCTGTCCATTTGGACTGGGTGATTTTATTTATATAATTTTTCATCCTACATTCCCTAACCACTTTTTATTTTCCGGAATTAATTTTTTCCAGTGCATCCTCTACAGCTGTTTTCCAGTCTTCCAGATTTCTGCTGCCCATGATCGGATCTCCTACAATGTTTCCATCTTTATCTACAAAGAAGGATTCCGGGAAGCTGCTGAGACCGCTGATGCGACCATTCATGTTTCCCGCATCCGGAATCAGAAGAGGATAGGTAACTCCTGTTTTTTCCTTGAGAATCTGCGCTTTTTTCACAGTATCTTCATCTGTAGTTCCGTCCTCGCCTACAGAATCGATTACCATTCCTACTACTCCCACACCCTTTTCCTTCATTTCCTGATAAAGCTTGTCAAGGTCTGGCATTTCATTTACACATGGAGAGCACCAGGTTGTAAAGCAGTTTACAAGTGTCAGGTCATAGTCACTGAATACTTTTTCTGTATAGGCATTTCCATCAATATCTGTTGTCTCAAATGCGCCTACATTTTCTGCATCTGGGTTGGCATTTTCTGCCGGCATATCAAATACGGATTTGCTTGGATCAAATGCTGTCATTTCTGTGATCGTAGTCTCAATTTTTTCGATCTCGTCTGTCAGGTCAGACTCTGCATCTTTATTAATGCTGAGATAGTATTTATAATTTCCATCCTCGCTGGTTCCCAGCTCTTTGTGCTCATTGCAGCCTGTGATGGAATCCAGATCATCGATCACGTCCTTGCTGTAAACGCCAAGTGTGCCAACTCTTTCGATGCTCTTAAGCCAATCCTCATAGCCGGTCCCAAGAAGGTTTACATCTTCGTTTTTCTGATCCTCGGTAAGCTTATTCC
>NZ_JBCOME010000003.1:8613-130549 GCF_040924365.1 Ruminococcus sp. 1001136sp1_2201st1_G3_2201SCRN_220225
ACCTTCATATTAATATCTGCTGCTTTTACTGTTTTTTTCACAGGTGTGCCATCTTCAGAGAAAACAGCTGTCTCAGAACCGTCACCGGCTACCACTGCGCCAGCTTCGTCTGCAGATACTGCTGCGCCGGCCTCATCTGCTGAAACTGCTGCGCCAGCTGCATCCGCAGGTACGCTCATGCCTGCTGCATCTGCCGGAACTGCCATGCCAGCTTCTTCTGCTGATACGCTTTCAGCCTTAATCATAACCGGATTGAAAGATGTTGCTGTCAGAACTCCTGCTGCCAGAATTGCCATAAGTCTTTTTTTATTCATCATTTTTAATTTTCCTTTCAGCGTTTTTTATTTGTCTGAACGTATTTTAACATCTTTCCTATAAAATCTGTGTTAAGATTTTTATTTTTTTCAAAATATGATAATATTTAAATTATAAATACTCTCTTTTTTGCGAGTATCTGATCTGCGCAAAATCATATTACGAAAGGAGCAGTTATGCACATTTTAATTATAGAAGACGAAGAGCAGCTCTGCCGCTCTGTTGCGGAGGGACTTCGCATAGATGGTTATGAAACAGATATCTGTTTCGATGGAGACGAAGGGCTTTGCCTGTGTATGACAGAAAATTATGACCTGATCCTGCTGGATCTGAATCTTCCCGGCACGGACGGTCTGGAAATTCTCCGTCAGTTCCGGGAACACAATACCAATACCCCGGTTCTGATCCTGTCCGCCCGGGATCAGATTGAAGATAAAGTAAACGGTCTGGATCTGGGAGCCAATGATTATCTTACCAAACCCTTTCACTTTCAGGAGCTGGAAGCCAGAATTCGAAGCCTTACCCGGCGGAAATTTGTTCAGGAGGATGTATGCCTGAAATGGAATCAGCTTACCTTTGATACCAGAACAAGAGAAACCTCTGTAAATGGAGTGCCGATTTCCCTTACCAGAAAAGAAAGCAGCCTTCTGGAATATTTCCTGCTCCATCAGAACCGTGTCATTTCACCGGAAGAAATGATTGAACATATTTGGGACGGAAGCGTAAATACCTTCAGCAATTCCATCCGTGTGCACATTTCATCTCTTAGAAAAAAACTAAAGGCTGCAATTGGATTTGACCCTATTCAGAATAAAATAGGCCAGGGCTATATATTGGAGGAATACAGATGATAAAAAAACGTTTCCACACCTCACTTCAGCTGAAACTCACTTTATTGCTGTCCTTACTGATGATTGTCTCCTGTGTTCTTATGTACTTCTTCATCAGCCATTCTGCCGTATCGGGAATGGACGGATTGCAGAATTATATGATCAAGGTGGACCCACAGGATGGCGATTCACCAATTACCTTTAATGTAGATCCCAAAGCTCTTTTTCCTCAGTTCGAGCAGGAAATCCAGGAAACCAAAGAAGCTTTTCTTCTACGAAGTGTTATTGCAACCACGATCATTATTCTTCTTTCCAGTGTGTGTACTTATTTTCTTACGAAAAAGGCCCTTACGCCACTGCAGAAACTAACCAGTGAAGTCAGTCAGATCCAGGCGCAGAACCTTTCCACCCAGCTGGCAGTTCCCAATTCAAAGGATGAAATTGCACAGCTGACCAGATCTTTCAATGAAATGCTGACCAGGCTGGACAATGCCTTCAGTACACAGAAACAGTTTTCTGCAAATGCCGCTCATGAGCTGCGGACACCACTAGCAGTCTTGCAGACCAATCTGGAAGTTTTTGAGAAAAAGCAGGAACCGGAAATAGTTGAATACAGACAGCTTTTCGCCATGATTAAAGAACAGACAGCAAGGCTTTCCCAGCTGGTGGGAACTCTTCTTGACATGACAAATCTGAAATCTGTTCCACGTACAGATCAGGTTACACTGGAAGAGCTTGTAGATGAGGTTTTCTGCGACCTGGACCCAGTTGCAGAAAAAGCAGGAATTTCCATTCATTTTGATGACAGCTCCAGTCAGGATTGGCATACTGATGTCCACACGCCTGATACATCTGCACTTAATAACAATATTCGCAATATCACAGGCAGTTATGTGCTTCTTTATCGTGCAGTCTACAATCTTGTGGAAAATGCCATTAAATACAACCGTCCCAATGGCTCTGTCACAGTTTCGGTGAAGGAGAAAAACGGTCAGGCTATGATCCTGGTAAAAGACACCGGCATTGGCATTTCACCTGAAAATCAGAAAAAAATCTTTGATCCTTTTTTCCGTGTAGACAAGTCCCGCAGCCGGGCTATGGGCGGTGCCGGACTGGGGCTGGCGCTGGTTGACTCCATTGCCCGGGAACACGGTGGTTCAGTGAAAGTATTAGAAAGTAATGAAAAAGGCAGCATAATTGCACTTATGCTACCCATTAGTAGTTTAGAGCGTGTCTAAAAAATCATTTCCGCAATCTGCACGCCCCACTTTGCGGGAGATTTTGCAGAAAGCCTTTTTCAGACACGCTCTATAGTAATCAAGCGGATTTTCGCAACCGACCCGGGTGACTTTACTTGATTCGGTTAAATTTCATAATCCGAAAACGGTGCCGGGTCTGTAGATACATCATAAAAATGCCACCATTCACATTCATATGCCTGGAAGCCTACGGATTCCATCACTTGTTTCAAATACTCGCCGTTTCTTCTTCCGTTTTCGGAATGACCGGAATAATTCAAAGCAGCGCGTTCGTCCATAATGTCAAATGGAGATGGCATTTCGATTTCGTTGCCTTCTTTATCAGTTAGAGTGACGTCAACACACATTCCGTTCATATGAGTAGGACGGAATTTCTTAATTTTCGTCATATCCGGCGGACGGGCAATGAAATCATCATTTGGCATGATCTCCCAGAACCGCTTCTGCGCACGAATTGGACGATAAGCGTCCCAGATTTTCACCCGATAGCCATCTTTTTCGAAAATTTCCTGCGCTTTTATCAGAATCTGCGCGGTGTGCTCATCCAGCCAGCAATCCGCTGACTGGTACACCTGCACGCCAGTGAAATTATCCGGCGTGGCATATTTCAGATCGATGATAAAATCGGAAGACAGGTCCGTAAGTTTAATTAAGTTTCCTTTTCTTTCCATTAGACTTACCTTTTCACAACAGTTACCTTTATGTTTTTAAAGTTCACTGGTTATCAAACAATTAATGTTCCTAAAGCTTTTCCTTGAAGTTCCAGAGCGTGTTTGAAAAAGGCTCTAGAACCCAATTCCAGTTGCAATTCCCAGCAAAATCGCCTGTGTCACAAACAAGATCAGAAACAGCGGTGTAAACCACTTATACCATTTCTGCAGGGAAATTCCACCAAGGCCACAGATGATAACGATATCTGCCGTCGGCCAGAAAATATTGGAAAGTCCATCGCCAAACTGGAATGCAAGAACTGCTGTCTGTCTGCTCACACCAATAATATCTGCCAGCTGTGCCATGATCGGCATGGTTGCAGAAGCCTGGCCTGTTGCAGATGGTATGAAGAAGTTGATCAGAGTCTGTACTACAAGCATTACCTGTGCAGAAACTGCATGAGGCGCATTTTTCAGCACATTTGACAAGCCGTAGATAACAGTATCCATAATTTGCGCATCTTGCATAACAACTGTGATAGCCTTCGCAATACCAGTAAGGATACATCCCCACATTGCAGTCTTTGCGCTGTCAATAAACTCACTGCACCATTTATTCGGAGACCACTTACAGATTGCTGCAGCAATCATAGACATAAGAAGGAACAAGCCACAAAGCTGCGGGAAATCCCATCCCCATTTGATCAGACCCAGCATAAGAACAACCAGCACTACAAGAACATCCAGAAGAACCAGACCATCTTTTAAGGTAAAGCTGTATTCATTTAACTCATCTCTGTCAAAGGCATGAATGTTTTTTTCACCAAATACAACGGATGCACCTGGATTTTTCTTAATTTTCCGCCCGTAAACCATTACATAGATAATGGAAATTGCCATGAAGATCACGAAGCAGATCGCACGGTATCCGGTTCCGGAATAAAGCTCTACACCTGAAATTGTCTGGGCAATTCCTACAGAATATGGATTCAGTGTCGCTCCCATAAATCCAACAAACTCTCCAACTGCAATAATGGCAAATCCGAACATTGCATCATATCCAAGAGCAACTCCCAGACCTACGATCAATGGATAAAATCCGTAGAATTCACTTGCCATACCAAACACGGAACCGCCCAGTCCGAAGATCATCATGATGATTGGAACAAGCAGAATTTCTTTTCCCTTCAGTTTCTTTAAAATGGTTCCGATTCCTGCATGGAAAGCACCTGTTTTCACCACAACACCGAAAGTTCCGCAGCAGCAGAGGATCATGAAGATTACATCAGCAGCCTCCACGCAGCCTCGATACAGTACACTGAAAAATCCAAGGAATCCGGTTGTGGTAACTTCGGATTTATCAATTGTGTGATAAGTTCCATCAATAGCTACGTTTCGAATTCTTCCATTGATGTTCATTTCCTGATAATCGTAGGTTCCGGATGGAATGATCCATGAAAGAATCGCCACCAGAAGTACAACGGATGCTACGATGATCAGGGTGTCTGGCATTGCCAGTTTTCTTTTTCTCTTTCCCGTCATAAATGACTCCCCCTTTAGATAGATGGATTATAAAAACTATTCGCTTTGCCTGAAGAGTTTTACACTTTTTTCTTATGTATACCCCATACATGTATCCACTCCGCAAACAGCAATTATAAATTCATAATACACTGCATATACTATGGAGTCAATCAAAATTAACGTGTTAAAGCGTTATTTTTCAGACTAAGTTGACATATTGTTTCAAATTTATAGACAAATTTAACTAACATTCCAGTCAACACTGTAACGAGATTCGTATTTCAAATAATCAAAATGCCCCGCCGGGGAAATGATGAAGCTTCCCTTTGACGAGGCATTTAAAACCTTATATTGAACTTCTGGTTCACGTGTCTTTCTCTTCCTTTAAGACTACCGGATTATGTTTGAAACAGGCTCTATGTTATTATTTTAATGTAATCGTGTTATCCTTCAGATTATACCCGATCACATCATCCCAGTTTCTCCGAAGGGCAATTTCTGCGGTGAGATTGGTATCATCATAAACAATAGACCACTGGGTATTACTGGTAACTTCCTCCTCTGACGGCTCCTGTGATGCGGCCTTCAAAGCCTCCCATGCAACATCACTGGTGTAAACTTCCTCATAGTCAAAAATAGCTTCCATTTTGTCATACCGCTCTTTTCCGTGACCGTAAATGCCATTCTTCTGATTCGGAAGGACTTTATCCTTATAGAGTCCAAAGAAATTCGTGATGGAACGAATTGGTGTGGCAACCATTTCTCTGGTTTCGCTTTCACAGTCATACTCCACTACTCTGCCATCACCGGAAGCATCTGTGATATAAAAGTGATAATCTCTGCCGCTTGTAGCAAACATGTCATACTGGTTCAGAAGCTCTACGGCTTCTTCTGTAGTTGCCGCGCGGTCCAGAATCAAACGGATCACAAGCGTGGTTCCGATCACCGGCCTGCCTGTATTCTGGTGAACCGGTTCGCTGTCCAAAGTAAGGACTGCAATAGATACCCCTTTTTCATTCATGCCGTCCAGGCAGATAAATGGTGCTGTTAATGTGGCAAGCTTTTTCTTCATACTCGCATCCGGAATATTTGCAGAGATATTATCCAATGCTGCGAAAGCCACGGATTTGTAACCACCCTTCGGTTCACAGTAAACCAGCATTGCGGAAGTATCCCGTTTGAAATCATAGTTTCTGCCCATCAGCACATTTCCGTCTGCTTCCTGCAGGGTAAAAGCACTGCAACCAAAATCCGGTGCTTTAATATGTACTGGCAAGATAGGAAGTGCCTCTTTCACAATGGCATCAACAAAGCTCTGGTTATCTGTTATGCCGTATTCGATCAGTCGATCCAGATCATAATCATATTTCACATCCATGCGATACAGATTATACTCGTCGTAATCTGTCACTTTCTGAATACTGCTTATGGTTTGAAAGCGACCCTCATACACTGAAATAAAACCACCCGCAGCCACTATCAGAAGCAAAAGAATCACCAGTAAAACCGTACGGATTATCTTACGTTTCTTCGATTGTGTCTTCATCTGCATCCCCCCTCCGGTAATATTTTTGATATAATCATTATACTGGATTAAATAATAGGTATGCAAGACAATTGTTGGATATGACTTGTTTTTCTGTTGAATTAACCTATTTTATCCATAACCTAACCAATACGTGTTTAAAAAACTAAAATCAAACGCGTTCTATGAATTTGGCTCACTACCTTATAAACAACAAAGAGCCGGATTTCTCCGACTCTTCGTTTAACTATTTCTGATTTATTTAATTTCATATTTTCAAAAACATTTTCCTGTTTCATTCCAAAACTTCATAAACTATTGTCTCATACGGTTTCATGCAGATTTCACCATTTGCAATTACATTATCATATAAGGACCGCATCTGCTTTTTCAGCACAATTTTTTGTTCTGAACCCATATAGTTCAGGACAAAGAAGTATTTCTTATTTCCTTTCACACGCTGAATGACTTCCACCTCCTGTGGAGCTTCAAGCATAGCCTGGAATGGTTCCAGAATTCCTGTGTATTCTAACAGCACCTTCATGCTTTCTCTGGAAAAAGTACTGCCAAAATGAATTGCATATCCCTTTCCTGTATTCTTTCTGATTACGGCTGGTTTTCCTGCGTAATAGCTATTGTCGTAGAAAGCCAGAGTTTCTCCCTCCTCTACAGGCTCCATAATGTCGTTAAATATTGGCATGTCAATCGTCTGACCGTCCCAGTTGGCGGTGACAGACGGCTCTGCTGGACTTGTGAATGTAAAATCTCTCACATCTGAACCAGTAATTTTCTGCAAAAGTCCGGGCTGCGGAAGCATAACACATTTGCCATTTTCCTGCTTATATCCGGAACGGCAGCCTATGATCAGGATTCCGCCATTTGCTACATATTCTTTAAGTAAAGCAGCTCTTTTTCCCGTCATAATAACAGGATGTGCATAGATGAGCACTGGATATTTCTGCAATTCCTTTATATCTGTATCCTCGCTCAGATATAACGTATTATATGGGGTGTGATAAATTTCAGAAGCAATGAAGATTTCTTCTGAGCTCTGCGCTTCCACCCTTCTATGCCATACATCCACATTCGTATCCCACATATTGTCGTAGTCTTTTAATACTCCAAATGCAGCTGTATAATCCGCTCCGCAAACTTCATCCAGACACTTTAATTTATTATAAAAGTCTTTTACCTCTGCCAGCTTACGGTTATCGCGATTGTCATAATCCAAAATTCCATGCCAGTACATTTCTGTACTAAAAGTACAGGTTCTCCACCTGAAAAAAGAAATATAATCTGCGCCATGGGCTACACTCTGCATTGCCCAAAGTGTAAGCTGACCAGGTCTTGGTGCCGGACCTTCCATTCTTGTAGTCCATCCACCTGCCCCAGACTGCTGTTCCATAATACCAAAATGAGGACATATGGAACGTACTTCCGTTAGATTTTTACTCCAATGACGGTCATTCAGGTCTTTCGCGGTCTTCGGATCTCTGTTCAACCCAAATGCAAAACTTGGATAGGAATCATATGTATAAACATCCAGGCATTCCTCTGCCATCTTGTGATTATCCAGATTCCAGAACATACCATTTGTGGTGATATAGTCTCCGTCTTTCTTATATTTCGAGATTATTTCTGCCTGCATTTTACAGAAAGAAATTGTACTTTCTGAAATAAAGCGGTAATAATCCAGCCTGAGATGTGGATTGCAACCATTATTTAACACCGGTCGCGGAACATAAATCTGCTCCCAGTCTGTATAGGTCTGATTCCAGAAAACAGTTCCCCATGCTTCGTTGAGGTTATCCAGAGTTTTATACTTTTCTTTCACAAAATTACGAAAGGCAACAGAATCTGCCTCTGAATAAAATTCATCCACCTCACAATTCAGTTCATTGTCAATCTGCCATCCCACAATTGCCGGATGTTTGCCGTAATGCTGCGCCAGCTTTTCTACGATCCTTGCAGATAATTCTCTATATTTTGGTGAATTGTAATTGTAATGTCTTCTGGCTCCATGACGATATGGAACTCCATCTTGACGGCAATTTAAAACTTCCGGGTATTTTTCCGTAAGCCATGCCGGCGGTGTAGCTGTAGGTGTTCCAAAAATCACCTGCATTTCTTCCTGTTTACATAACTCCATAAATTCATCCCAGAAATCAAAGGTAAAAACGCCCTCTTCCGGCTCCACTTTGTTCCAGGCAAACTCTGCTACACGGATCACGGTAATCCCTGCCGCCTTCATTCTCTGTAAATCATCCTGCCACAGTTCTCTACTCCAATGCTCCGGATAATAACAGGTTCCCATGGTCATTTCTTTCCATTGAAAATTTTGTGGTTTTCTCATATTCTGCTCCTTTTTAATTCAATTCTTTTGAAACAAAGAGTCGGAATTCTCCGACTCTTCGCTTCGCTTAATTCACTTTATTTTATTCCATATTCATCCATCAGTTTTTCACGATATCCAGGATCGTCCAACGCCAGTTGCAAGTCAGCCATTCTAGCAGCTTCCAAAAGCTTCTTGGTTAATGATGCCATTCTATCACTTCCTTCTATTCTTCCTTCACTTTTTCCAGCTTTTAATCCATCATCGTACAACATCTGACCTAATCTTGTCATCGCTACAACCTCCTTTAGCTCTTCCAAATCACTTCCCCGCAAAAACTTATCCGCCATTGTATATAATATTGCTACGGTCTTTTCTGCGGTTACTCTGGTATCCTGTTTTGCAAGTAATATAGCTATTTTTATAGTATCTTTCCGATCTTGTTCGCTACTTATCAACGGTGTTAATGAGTTCAATATAATACGGACAGATATCCTCATACTCCCCATTTTTCAATCTGAATCCTCCCGGAATCACACCCAGCTGGCGAAATCCAACTCTCTCATAAAGATGTCTTGCATGAACATTGCCCGCCACAACTGCGTTAAACTGCAGTACACGGAAACCATGCACTTTTCCCTGGGCTACGCAATCTTTTACCAGCTTTTCTCCAATATGAAGTCCGCGGTTACCGTGGGATACGGCGTAGCTGGCGTTGCAGATGTGTCCGCAGCGGCCTACATTGTTCGGATGAAGAATATATAATCCCAAGACCTGTCCGTTCTCCCTGTTCTCGGCTACCGCCGTATAAGTCTGCGCTGCGAAAAACTCCGCGCCGGTTTTCTCATCCAAACATTCTTCCTGTGGAAATGCCACGCCATCTTCCACAACCTCATTCCAGATGCGGATCATAGCTGGAAGATCTTTTTCCTCGTATTTTCTTACGATAATTTTGTTTTCCATAATGGTTCTCCTCAATTTCAGCTTATCTATCAGTGTACTCTTCTCTTTTTGTTGAAAAATCTGGCGAAGTTTTATTTCCATACATTGCAAATTACTTACCGTGAATGGAGTAACCGACAGCGACTCCTTATAGCAACATAAAAGACCACCACTTTATCTTATGATATATTTTGTACCTCTTCCTCTGCCCTCAACTGTTATAATGCCTTTTTGTCCCATACTCTTCAGCAACTGCGTTGTCTTGGATTTTCCAAAAGGAACATATGGTGCAATTTCACTAATTGATTTCATCAAATTCTTGCTCAAAATTTTATATACAATTCTTTCATCTTCCGTTAAGTCCACATCTTTTTCAAAATTCGGGAGTACAATCTTAATAGAATTTTCTGATACTTCAAAATCTGGTTTACTGAATCCATCTTCATATAGTTGTTTGATTCTCATAACTCCAGTTCCAAATATCTCAACAAACCCCAGCCGATAAAATACATTTGCAAGATTTCTATTTCTTAAAACAGATAATTTCCCAGCTAAATATTCCTCTTCTGTTATTCCAGATGGCAACCCGCCTGGAGAAACAATTTCTATCCTGTCATCAAACATTAAAATTCTGATTCTGGCCTCTATGTCCCAGGCTCTGTGGATCAACGCATTTGCAACCGCCTCTCTGAACGCAGCCTCTGGTATTTTTTCTACCTTTTTCCTGTCAGCCCCCTCAATTACTTCATATTGATAGTAATCTCTGAATATATCAATTGTCTTATCGTATACTTCAAGAATTGATATATTTTCAAAGGTTGCTCTCCTCTGAATAATGCTGATATTTTCGCCAAACTTCATAATGTCAATCCCTGGAAAATGGTTTTCGTCAGCCAGAAGACCTGCTGCATTATTATATCCATTCGTATTATTATATAAATTCAATGTTTTTAAAGTATCCTGATCAAAAGTCTCAAGCTGAATGCATTCTTTTAATTTATGATATAAGATTTCAAACGATAATTCCTGATCTTTGCACGGAAGCTCTTCAAATCTTATATTTTTCCCCTCCAGGATCAGTCTTGACAGTTCCAGCGTGTCTACTTCTATCGTAGCAGTATCGTTTCTTTTATACGCCTTGGATTTATACAAATAAGGCTTATGAACGCCACTTTTGACAACCAGTTTAATTATATGATCCTGCTGCACCTCAAGTGTATAGTCTGGTTGAGGGTAAATACTATCGTTAATTTTATTTTCAATATCCAGACATGATTGCTTTTCATCTGGTAACCCTTTGGCAACACCATTATCATCAACGCCAAAAAGAATCATGCCGCCATTGTAATTTGAAAAGGCACTAACAGTTTTCAAAAAAGTATTTGTGACAGTTTCTTTAAACTCCATTGTTCGTGTTTCCTTCATACGATTCAGCTCCTTTTCAATTATATTTCTATTATTATATGCAAAAACGCGCAAAAAAACAATCGTATTTTTTTACGATTGTTTTTTTGATTGATTTCAATTATTTCTATCATTATATCGAAGTAGCTTTATTGAGCCTCATCCCAGTAATCCTCCGCATCTCCATATTCGTCAAAATCATCTTCATGATCATAATAGAAATCCTCTGGATCATCATAATCATATACATCATATTCATCTTTTTTCTGTGACAATTTATTGTTGGAAGAGGATTTACTGCGTGACGAATATTTATTGGAAGAACTACTATAACTAGAAGAAGATTTCTGTACATATCGTATAAGGTCCGTAACTTTTCCATCCCGGCAGACTGCTCCATTTCTGTACGCGCCATCGCTTCCCTTCCACTTATACGTATTCTGCACTTTCACCTGTCCATTACTATCTCTGTAATTTTCTGACTCTTTTTTATCATAAAAACCCCAGATAGTACTTGTAATGTATTTCTCATCCATTCCTCTATACGGCTGATCTTGCTTGATTTTTTCTCGCTCTTTCTTTTCTTTCTCCTTCTTTAACCGCCGTTCTTCTGCTTCATTCTCCTTAGCTGCTGTTTCCCTGGCAATTTTCATTTCTTCTGCAAAATCTCCCGTATACATATCACCTTCATGAGGCAACTCCCACGTTATCCGATACTGCGTATGTATTGTTTCTCCATCGGCTACACTTTTACAATACTTTGCATAAACCAAAACATATTCCTTGTCCTTAAAGTTCTCTGGCAAATTCTCCAATAGCTCTACTGCGGTATTATAATCCTGCATCAGAATAGCATTCTCCGCCTTTTCATACTTCTCCAAATACTCCTCCTGCTGTCGTTGCAGTTCTTCCTGCTTACGTTTCTCTGCCTCAGCTTCCATATAAACTGAGGCACCTATAACTGTAAATAGCGCAGCGAGAATAAGAAATGGGGTAATAGGTATTCTCTTCATTTTGAAGTCTCCCTCAGTTTTAATAGAATTATTACACCGTAAATGGATATTACAATTACAGCCTCATATTGCTTTAAACGTTATCATAATTCATCTAGCAGCTTTATAATATGAGTATTCATTTTATCATATGAATTCCAATTTTCCTCTCTGATATTAATCTTCACTCGCGAACAAATGTATTTTATAAGCCACATAATTTCTGATACACTTTTTCCGGTCTGTTCTTTGACCCATTTCTCTGTCACAGATACAATATTATGAGCGGCAATATTTCGTGTGTTTTGTTCCACTGTAACCAACTCTCTTGCTCGTTGTTTCAATAAGTCATCAGAACACTTCGCTTCTATTAAATTAACTAATTGAATAGAATATACTGGTCCAAAATTAAACCGAGAAAAATCACCTTGCAAAAGCGGCAATATTTCACTACTTTCCAGTTTTCTCTGATTCCACTGCTTAGCAGAATTCTTTCCCTTATAATAATCCGAAATGTTCACTTCACAATATTGCTCAATTACAGATTCCATTAGATCAACACCCAAAGGCGTAAACGCTCGAATAAAATCCGCATATTCTCCTCTTTTTAGCTTCAA
The DNA here is from genome assembly GCF_040924365.1 of Ruminococcus sp. 1001136sp1_2201st1_G3_2201SCRN_220225. Lineage (NCBI taxonomy): Bacteria > Bacillati > Bacillota > Clostridia > Eubacteriales > Oscillospiraceae > Ruminococcus > Ruminococcus sp. 1001136sp1_2201st1_G3_2201SCRN_220225. The sequence continues at coordinate 21,004 of NZ_JBCOME010000003.1, forward strand.
ATCCAAAATTAAAGTATATTCAAAGAGGGAGCGTTTAACATCATCTGTTTTCACTGGCGTAACAATACCATTTCCCTTTGGAAGCGCTTTGTTCATTTTATTCCAATCTAATACCGATCTTGCCGCCGCTGCTTCTAGCCAGTTATAAATTTCTGGACTAATATCATCCTTTATATCTTTTCCCACTTCTAAAGCAGCACGATAATCATAAGAAAGCAAATGCTTTTTTATAATATCAATCTTTAACAAGCGCATTAAGTTCATACACTTTATTTCATGGCATCGATTTTCCGCCTCGCTTCTATTATCTTCGTTCAGTTCCCAGTTTGTTTCAACATCATAATCGTCTCTGTCTTCGTATTCCAGATTTCCTTTTTTCTTTGGTGTGGAAACCTGTATTGGAATAAATCTATATTCAGCTAATGTTGCCATAACCAGGAGAGCACTTTTCATTGCCGGTGTTCCCGATGCCATATTTACCAACAATATATCTTCGTTGTTCTTCTGTTTTTCAATTTCTCCTATAATTTTTCGAAATTCAGTAAAGAATACATCATATTGCTGAACGTCAATCATATCACTGTTTTCAATCACATGGACTTCAATGTTATGGTTGATTTTTTCACTCAATAACTCCACTGATCTTACATATCGATTATCTTTTTTATGATTCTCAATCATTTCTTTAGACAAATACAAATAAACAACATCTGGCTGGTAATGTCTACATATGTGCAGTAATGAACCATCATGAAAATACTTAATTGGATCCGTATTTCCTACTGGTGAAAATAAATACTTCTTTCCCATTTTCATTTTCCTCTATACTAAAATTATCTCTTCCTCAGAAACAGGCTCTATTCCCCAGGACTTGACTTTTCCCTTTCCTGTAATTTTGTAAACCCGCACACTATCCTCTCCATTTCGGTCAATGTATGCTGGAATCTGATCAATCAGCTTGTAATAATTTTTTTCTGAAAGCATTGCCTCAAATGCTGATTTTTGAACCCGTTTTCCATATCCTTCTAATAATTTGGCAAACTTGGTTCGACGCTTATTGTCAACAATATCATAAATTATCAAGATAAATTGACGGTCACTTTCCAGTTCATCTGTTATCTGAAAATAATATTCCTCATCATCGAATAACAATTGGTTCATACAAAGAAGCATCTCCCTTCTCAATTGCTTTGGTTAACTGCTCCATTTGCAATAAAATTCCACGACGAAAGCTTACAGGATAATCTACATATTTTAAATATCGAATTTCTGTCTGAAATTTACGTTCCAGTTTATTCAAATATAATTTTAATCCAGTCTTTGTTAAATAGCAACCTGGTTGCTCCAAGTTGAAAACAAAATCTTCTTTTGAAATTTCATGCCCATTTATCATGCTCATAACCGTTGCGTCCACAATAACAGCGCGCCACTCTTCCATCATATCACTTGCCAATGTGGGATGCTTTTCAGCATCTCTATGTATAAATCCGAAGTATGGATTTAACCCCTTCATTTCTATTTTACAGTATAATTCATTCATCAAAATAGAGTACCCTAAACTGATCATTGAATTAAATTCATCTTTTGGTGGGCGTCTACTTCTTCCGTTAAACTGAAATTCTCTCTCAATGCACTTTGAAAGACCTCTAAAATAGAACTTCGCAGCTTGCCCTTCATAGCCGATAATTTCTTCAATACGTCTGGAATTTTCTATTTTTCCTCTGCATATACTTAACATTTTTTGTTCTTCCTCAAGACGTATATTTCGACTTTTTTCATATCTTCTCAATACAACACTCTGATTTTTAATCTTTGCGCTTAAAATTCTTTTTCCAAGTTCTACCGCGAATTCTGTGTCATATAGTGCACTTTGCATTCTTTGTCTTCCAGCGTTTATATGGCTTGTAGACATTACACGACCAAAGTATACCCCACCTTTTGAAAAATAGACGACCGGAATTCCTCTTTTCAGACATTCTTCGGTACATTTTGCCGTCATCTGTGATTGCCCCATAATAGTGATACCCTCTAGAGATTCAATAGGAATCAATTTTTTCAAACCATCTTTATAATTTACTACACATTTATTTGCTTCATAACCAATCTGAGCTCCATTTTCATTAACATAAAGTAATCCCATTGTGTTCCCCCTTTGTTTTTCTCGTCCCCTATTGGGGGCTTATATTTCTCAATAACACGCCAAAAGACAATCAGAGAATTGTAGACGAATGGTTTTCGTCCCCTACCGGGGACTTATATTTCTCAATAGTAAAAAAGATTTCGTTGGAGAATTACAAGAAGTGTTTCCGTCCCCTACCGGGGACTTATATTTCTCAATTCCTTTTGAAACTCCGTACACAGCAAAGACTAGATTTCCGTCCCCTACCGGGGACTTATATTTCTCAATGGCATTCGGCATTCTGTACTTTGAAAATGGCATACGGGTTTCCGTCCCCTACCGGGGACTTATATTTCTCAATTGTTCCGGTTTTAACTTCGCACGCGGGTTTGAATCCGTTTCCGTCCCCTACCGGGGACTTATATTTCTCAATTGTTCATGTAAAATCCGAAATCACTGATTTTCCATCATTTCCGTCCCCTACCGGGGACTTATATTTCTCAATGGGCATCCCACCAAAAGCCACATATTCAATTCGTGCGTTTCCGTCCCCTACCGGGGACTTATATTTCTCAATTGCCTCTCCCTTAGTGTGTGGATAGATAACGGTTCGAGTTTCCGTCCCCTACCGGGGACTTATATTTCTCAATCTGAAGGGCAAAGTGATACCCAAAACAGAGATTGTTTCCGTCCCCTACCGGGGACTTATATTTCTCAATTGTTACACGGAACTAGCAAAAGTGGACGTAAATTTGTTTCCGTCCCCTACCGGGGACTTATATTTCTCAATAAAAGAAAGTGGCGTGGTTTATAAAAGTAACAAATCAGAGTTTCCGTCCCCTACCGGGGACTTATATTTCTCAATAAGGTTCGGTGGTATCTTTGTACATTCTGGCTTGTTTCCGTCCCCTACCGGGGACTTATATTTCTCAATAAAAACCTACTGACAATTGCAACACATAAATAGCAGTTTCCGTCCCCTACCGGGGACTTATATTTCTCAATACCATCTCCGCAATTCCTTGTAAACACTGACTGTATTACGCAATTTGCGTGGGAAATGATTTTTCAGAAATATAAGTTTATTTTTCATTATAAGAAACTCTCCAAATGCCTATTTTATGCGGTGCGCGGGAAAACTAATATATTTTGAATTTACATTGCCCCATCATATAAGTTTTCCCACAATATTTCGTACATTTTAGGACATGAGGAGAAACTCCCAGTCTGCAATCTTTGTAATGCTTATGTTCCTTTGGCACGTAAGTTTTATCAAAAATATCCTGCACAGCTTGAACTCCTTCTCTTTCTCCTAACAGAGAATATATCACAGTTTTTGAGACAAATCCACTTCCGCCACCAAGAAATACCGTTTCATCAAACATCTGATCTGCAATAGGATATTTGCTCTGAAATACACTATAGTAAAATTGATAAAATTTTTTTACTGCTTCCATAATTTTCTCACTTGTAATCTGATTGATTGATTCGTCAACTTTCATACTCGTCTTTATCACAGTTCCTGGCTTGACACATTCACGAAGCAGATTTAGTGTTTTGCTGCTACCATCGATATGATATTCCCATTTCTGACAAAGTATCATATCTTCATTGCTCAGTGGTTTACTGTCACTGATTATAATTCCTGACATAATATCATTCACTGCATCTTTGCTTTTTTCTGTTCTATTTAATTTATGAAATGCTTTTTCTTCAATTCCCCCTATATTTTTTTGTAAAATATTTCTATTTCTAATCGGTCCATCCAATTCCATTTTTATCTTCTGGACATCTTGTTTATAGTACAGTGGATTTTTCATAATATCTGCTGCAAGTAAAATTGTACGAAGCATTCCCTTTATTGAACTGCCAGGAATATATGGATTTCCATAAGGATCTCGCATGAAATTCATAATTTGCATGCGCCCTTTTTCCATCTGAATATCTCCTACATTTATTTTATACTTCATACAGCACTTGATTTCATCCAGAGAAATTCGATTTCTTTCAACCCAATGCTTCAAATCTTCTCTTCCATCTACAACCATAAATTTTTCAAACTCAATTTCCAAGTGCTTTTTCTTGGCTAACATATACAACTTATCAATATCTATAATACCAACTGTATTTCTATTCAAAAAAAGATATTCCTTTTTCTGAATTTCCATGCCACTTCCGACATAAACAGGTCCGCATACCTCTAATTCTAACTGATATGTTTTTAATACTCTTTTCATATGTCTACCCCCAGAAAAAGTGCTTTCTCATATCTGAATATAGGGTGTGTTCCACGATTCTTTTCTGTTATCACAGTTCCTTTAAATACTTGCTGAAAACAAGATCCCGGTATAAAAACATATCTTTCCTGTTTTCTCATCTGTTGTTCTGCATATTTTTCCGAATCTATAAAGCCCCCTCGCTTTAACAGACTATAATAGGCACAATCAAGAATCTTCTCCAGCTCCATATCTGCTGCCATCGCAGTAGAAAGCAATATATTTATTTTTCCAGCTTTTTGTAATTTTTTTTCTAAATTTGTAGAAATTTCACTTTCCTGATATTCAAAGCGCCCTAATCCTGTGCTCTTCTTTCCTCCAACTCCAGTATACGATAAACTTTCTAATAATTCTTCAAACAAATTTTTCACTTTTTCATCCTGAAAACCAACTATAATATATAGCCCGTTTCCATCATTGAAATAAAAAGCATTTACTCTATATGGCTCTGGATCCTCATTGCCGCTGATTCCAACAGATACTCTCATTCCTGATTTTCCTAGATTATGGAGTAAATCCATTTGATCTAACGGAAAATCTCCATTTATGTATTCTTCCAAAAGCTCTACTGGAATATATTTCATATTTTTAATCAACTTTTTTTCTCTCGAATCTCCACGCGAAGCTGAACTTTTTCGTTCAATTTTTAACATTGGTTTTGGAATAAAATATTCCTTTCCAATATAGGGAAATCCATCTGAAAATAATAACCTATCATTTTCTACAAATTCCAAAAATAAATTTTCCTTATTTAATTTTAATGCTTCCTGATAAAGAGCCGAAAAAAGAGTATCTGCATGAAATGATATATCTGTACTGTCGAGATTCCCATGTCCAAATCGTACTCCATTAAAGAATTCCAAACGATAACTTGTGTAATTCAATGTTTTCTCCTTTCAGAATTCACTCCTGAATTGCTTGTGATAATATCTTATTACACTGCGCCAATAATTCTTCACTTACCTCACCTACAACAGTTTCCGCAATTATATTCTCAAATGCAATTTTCCCATATCCCCGTGAACCACTTCCTCCAATATAATCGTATTGAAGCAAGCGCATACCCTCTGCCAGCGTTTCCACATCTTCTATCATTTCTTTTTCATCTTCCACTTCGTATATTAAATCTAACTCAAAAATAGAACCTCGAACAGCTCTCTCTATTTGTCTTGGGTTTGCTACTGCAGTAAGTCTGGAAATCGAATTCTCAAATTTCACCTCGGTCATACTCTGCAGACCTGCTCGTCTTAATTCTCCTTCATTCGCCAATACCATATCTGAAAATAACAGCCTGCTTCGCTTTACGTTTCCCTTCTTAGCTGAACCAAATAAACGTACAATTCTTTCATGATCATTATCTGGATCCTGAAGACTTTCATTAAATTCCTTAGCAAGTAAACTCCTCATTTTGCCTTTTAAAGAACTTCCAGGAAGCAATGGAAGATTTGATCTTACATCCCTTACTATTGGAGAATCAACTGCTCCAATTGCCGCAAAAGCACTGCTTCCTCCAATATGCATACCGGTTTTCACTAAAATATCCCCATTAATTCTAATTTTTGCGTACATAATGCTCCCCCTTTACTGTTCTTTTCCACCATAGTACTTATGAAATGCAATAAGAGCTTCCATATATCGACTAAAAAGCAAATAGTTCTTTTTACTTGCACCAATTTCTTTCAAACATTCAATTATTTCAGCCTTTTTTATAAACTTTTCTACCTTGTGCTCATTATCACGCCCACATTCATACATAACCCGAACTCTTAAATATTCTATTCTTCCTAGCAGTTCATCATCAAGCCTCTCCGACGGATAAAGTAATACCTGATTATATATATCAGCTGTCATTGCCAGAAGATTTCGAAGTTTAGAGGTCGTTACAATATTTACACGCCCTCTGTTCTTCACCTTTGATTCTTCTGCCAGATCCGAAATTACTTTTTCAGCCTTATCGACATAATTTTTCTCATTTATTCGCATATTAATGAGCCCCCTTCTCTCTGTGCATATAAGCATATAGATTTATTGCTGTTTTCAATTCTCTACAGTCTTTTTCAGATTGCACCCATTGATACATTTTTCTGGAAAACTTGCGATATTTTTCTTTCTTTTCACCTTCTTTATCTGGCTCCAAGCGAGACAGAAGATAGACAAATCTTGCAAAGTTAATTTTCTCCTTCTGATTTCGGATCAGTTCCAGCATGCGGTATAAGAATGACATTCCTCTTTCATCTGATTCTCCAAGAAAATCTTGAATTACATCATATTTTTCTCCAAGAACACTCTTATATAATTCTTCCCACCGATAAGTACCATCGCATATTTCAAGTTCATTAATCAAATGCGTCTCACCATCATCCATAAACGTCACAGAATCTTTTTCAGGCATTCTTTTTGACTCCGCTTCCATTTCCCCAGTTTCATTCGCAATGGCACCTATCGGATATGTACATTCATAAATTCCAATTCCAGACGATATTGACAAGGTTCCTTGCGTGTATTTTTTAAATTTTTCCTGTAAATCAATTGATAGCTCGATTACCTCATTCCACGCACCTACAATAAATACGTCATCTCCACCTGAATATACAATAGTTGCATTTCTTTCTGTCAACTTCTTTTCTCCATCAATATGATACTCTCCATTTTTTAAAATTGAACGAATATAATATTTAAAGAAAATTGATAACTGCCTTGAAAGTGCTGCTGTTCTTGACAATGTCGCATATTTTCCAGCAAATCCAGCAACAAAAGTCTGTCCTAAATTATCCACATCAGCTCTCAAAACACCAATACGTTTAATTCCTTCTGCCTTTTGCGCAAATTTTTCAAATGTATCCCCAGTAGTGTAATCTCCTACCCAAAGCTTTGTGGCAATATGTTTTCCAGTATACATCTGATTTTTTGCATATACCCTTACGAAATATGAATCTTTTTCCATACGTTTTGATAACGTTTTTTCATCATCTGCAAGAAGTAAATATCCCCCTGGAAGCGGAAGACCATCCGCTTCTCCTTCTAATACGACAGAAAAGAAATCACTATACAATACATTATTGGATAATTTCTGTATTTTACTGCATAATGGACATAGTCCATCTTCGCTTACTTTCCCAACATGCTTACATACTTTACATTCTTTCGTATAATCATCAGCCTTTTGGCTATTTAACCAAATAATTTCGTCCGCTTCATATCGATGCATTTTTTCCGCTGACAGTTTTTCTCCCACCCCGCGAAACATTTCAGAATAACTTCCCTCAGGAATATTCCTCAGAGAATTAGCACTACATTTGACATATCCACATGCAACGAACAGTTCATTTTGAAAATGCTTTAGGAACCATAACTTTAACTCTTTTTTCCAATCTTCCAATTTATGTAGCGTATCTTCCGTATTTGCCAATAAAAGATAACAATGTCCGCCACCAGAATACAATAAATTCGCTCTGGATAATTCTAATTTTTCAAGAAGCGTATCAATAATGTGCTCCATCATTATTTCTAAATAAAAAGAACGTGCTCTTAATGTACGTAATGCATTTTGGGAAGTAATTGTATAAATAAAATTCTGAATACCTGAAATATCTAAAGAGCAAAGTAAAAAAGCCTGTCTGTCATAAAATTCTTTCTCTTTCGTGAAAAGTTCATCCTTACAATTCTTTTTTCCAGCATTTAAATAATCATAAATGCAACTGGCTACTGCTGCTGTAAATTTTACATGATCAAATAATGAAATATCTGCCAGCTCCGCCTTTGCTGTAGATGACGGTACATATGACAAATTTGCCTCCATTACAGCCAACAGGGAATTCACATATTCATCATTCCAGTCTATTCCTCGAAGATTATCCGTTATTCTCTGACGGATTTTTATATAAAATGTCTGTGAAAAGTTTTTCTTCTCTTCTGACGGATAATTGATTCCACTTTCCGGATCCATGTCTCCCGGTTGATAATAATATTCTTGTTTATTTCCATTTAAAATATTAAAAATGCTTTGAAGTGGAACCGCGATTTCAAATCCTTTGTCATCGACATTTTCTTTTTCTCTTCTATCTGCAAATGCCGCGATATTATCAGCTATATATGTTATATACGCCAGGTTATCATCTTCAAGATTTGCACTCTTTAATAGCAGTGCATGATGATATTTAACACAATCCAAAATTTCCTTTTCTTTTATGTCAGCTTCTTCTTTTAAGTAATCATATCCACTTACGCTGTGGTTTCTTTTGTCACCACCTTCTCTGTAGATTACTTTTCCAATATCATGTAAAAGGCTTCCTATAATCAGCTTCGCTTTTCGATCATTCATCCTTTTTCCCTCCGCATCTTATAGCTCCCATTCCCATTCCAGTTTTTATTCCCACTCCTGAAAATTCCCCGAAATGAAAAAGAAGCCTTATATATCTTGCTATAGTCTCTGAACCTTTCACTTTAATTCCAATTTTTCCAACAAACCCAGTCACGTTTATTTTTTCCAATGGAAATGGTATTGTTTGTAAACGATAATTTACGACTTCACTGCTCCTGCACAGTTCCTCTAAAGTGTCTTTATCTTCCATTGTCATCTGCTGTGAAAATGCACTATATTTACGCATTAAGCTTCCATATATCAGACTTAAATCCGGATAAAAAATATAATTTCCATCATGCTTAAATGCTGTAGGTGTTAAAAAATATACCTCAAAATACCTAGAGCATTTCTTGTCATAAAACTCATCCAATAGAGTTTTCGCTTCCATCATTTGTATTGTTTTTTTCTCAGGAACAATTGTAATTCCTCGTTTTCTTAGTGTAATCTCTTTCAGCTCGGACATTGGAAGTATAATATTCTTATATGCTTCATCTGTAATAGTCTTTATATGCCAAACTACACCGTTCTCTTCTTTTGACACATATTGACTATACGGATTAAGCTGATTTCCATGAAGAATTCCCGCATACTCCGTGCTTATATTCTCCATAATGACACCTTGTAAATTTGAAGATTGCTGAAAATTTATTTCTGTTTTTCCAAACTCCATGCATAATTCTACATACATGTTTCATTCTCCGTTAAAATAATTATCATTTTGGTCAAGTATGCAAATATTATAATACAAACGCACTATAAAATCATTGTTTTTTTGCATTTTTTGTATATTTTTATATTATTTAAAGTGTCTAATCTATTATCTTGCAAAAACATGACACAAAAAACCGTTACCTATGTCTGCTCAAAACATAAATAACGGTTATGCCTACTTTGATTTTTTCACTCTCCAATATTCCAACATTTTTCAGTCTTCTATCTTTCATTCATTACTATTAAACAAAGAGCCGGATCACTCCGACTCTTCGCTCGTTTCAGCATATAAAATTTTTACAACCGCTTATTTCTCCAGCATATAATCCTTAATCACATCATGATCTCTCAGCACCTTCTCCACTAAAGTTCCCTTGATTGCTTTCAGCAGAGGTTTTTTCACCAGATTCAGCGGTCCAGGAAGCTCGATTTCAAGTGGGGATCTGCCATCCATAAGTTTTACGCTGGCGTCAAGGAGTTCTCGTACGTCGTAAACGCTGCCCCATACTTCCGGAACACCACGGTCTACGCCCATAAGTCCGTATACAGCTTCCATTGCGGTACGAACAGAATATTCTGTGGTGAAGATGGTGTCTCTTGGAGTCTCAGCAAACTGTCCAAGGAATGCAAAGTTCACGCAGCCATCCGGGATAACGTCCGGTCTGTCGCCTTTTGCTCTTGGCATGAAGAATGCAGTGATGTAAGGCATCATGGTCGGTACGCAGACTGCGCTGTTTTCAGCCAGATCCTCGATCTGATCCGTCGGTACGCCCATATGGTACAGCCACTCTTCGGTAATTTCTTTACCGGTACATTCTTTCATCGGTTTCTTTACATAATCGCCAGGTACATCTGTGAAAAGACCATATACCCAGACGCAAACCTTATCTTTATCCTGGTCCTTGAACTGACCCTGACGGTTGATGGTCCAGCTTAACAGCCAGCTGGAATCCTGGCAGCTTACGATACCGCCGGTAACAACCTTGCCGCTCTTTGGATCTCTTTTGCAGATGTCGGTAATATAAGGAATGATCTTGTCATCCAGTGTGGTAACAGTTGCAGATTCCCAGTTGGTCTTCGCAATATCGGAGCAGAATTTCTCCGGATGTCCGAAAGACGGATCCTGTTTTGCAATATTTTTCCAAAGGCTCCAGCAGCCGCTTGTACGAACCTCAGCATCTCCGTTTGGAGCGTGGTTCTGGTCACCGTAGATAGTTCCCTCTGTACAGCTTCCGTTGGTAACAAATACGTAGTCATTCTCAGTAAGAAGGATTCCCTTCTCAACACCCTTTACCTTGCACTCAATGGCAGTTGCCACTTTTTTGCCATCATGGATATCAAAGATTACATTGGTAACCTCTGTGTTGAACTGGAAGTCAACGCCTGCATCCTCCAGATATTTCTTCATTGGAAGGATCAGGGACTCATACTGATTGTATTTGGTGAATTTCAGAGCACTGAAATCCGGAAGTCCGCCGATATGATGGATAAAACGCTGGATGTAAAGCTTCATCTCCAGTGCACTGTGCCAGTTTTCGAATGCAAACATGGTTCTCCAGTATAACCAGAATGTGGAATTCAGAACCTCATCATCAAATACATCCTCGATGGTCTTGTCATAAAGATCCTCATCCTTTGTAAAGAACAGCTTCATGATTTCCATGCAGCCCTTCTGGCTCAGGTTAAATTTGCCATCTGTGTGAGCGTCTTTGCCCTGATTTACAGTAGCACGGCAAAGAGAATAGTTCGGATCATGTTTGTTCAGCCAGTAGTACTCGTCCAGAACGGATGCGCCTGGTTTTTCCAGAGATGGAATGCTGTGGAAAAGATCCCAGAGGCACTCGAAATGGTTCTCCATCTCACGCCCGCCTCGCATGACGTATCCTCTCATCGGATCGAAGATACCATCACATGCGCCGCCTGCAATGTCCATCGCTTCCAGGATGTGAATGTGGTCGCCAGGCATCTGCGCGTCTCTTACAAGGAAACAAGCTGCTGCCAGAGCCGCAAGTCCGCTTCCTACCAGATATGCATGCTTGTCATCTACACCTTCCGGTTTCTCCGGGCGGGCAAATGCTTCGTAGTTACCGTTTGTATAATAAATACCTTTGCTGTTTTTCTCGTTTTTACCACGCTCTGTATTGCGGTAATTCGGGTCTACGTGTGCTTCTGTAATCTGTTTCTCCTCACGGCTTTTATTTGCCAGGACTGCTACTCCTGCACCTGCTGCGGCAAGTGCTGCCATACCTAATACGGAATGTTTTTTCTTTGACATAAAAATTACCACCTTTCTGAAATTTACCGTTACATTATTTCCGGCTATCTGTGTTTATTCTTGTTTTAACTTTTCGAATCAGCTTCTAAGCTCTCTCAGGTTTGTTTCCTGACTTCAGATAAAAAGCTTTTATTTGGCTGATTCAAAATTCTGCTTCCTTTTATTTAGTATTTCCTGTTTCTGAGTGTATTCTACGTCAAAAAATAATTTTCCTCAATTTACAAAACAAGACGGATGACAAAAAACTTATCATCCGCCTTACTTTGTAAAGTTGATTTCGAATACTTTATGTCCCGCACTTTCAGCATTAAAGCTGCTATGCCATAGTTATCCCTTATTTTCCGGATAAACTTAATCTTTATTGCCCTTCCTTCTCCATATTCCGCAGGGAATTCCCAACATTTCCATGCATGGTCACGCAGACCATATTCGCGATTTCTTCCGGGGCTTCCTTCATTCCTCTCTTGATCCAGTCAAGCATGACACCTACGAAACTGTATTTGTAAAAATCCGCAATAAATTTCTTCTGTTCCTCTGTAACCATCAGGTTCTCGCTCTGCTCTTCCACCACTCCTTCGATCAGCTGATAGGTCAGGCTGTACAGATAATTTTCCACCTGCTCTCGTTTCACAGAGCGATATACATTCAAAATAAATGGTTTATTTTCCAAAACAGCCTCAAAAATCTGCTGAAGCCCTTCCTGCCAGGTGTCGTAGGTCTTTTTTCCCTGCAAAGCCCGGGAAGCGTCCTCAATACAGGACCATTCTACCAGGTCATAAATGTCTTTAAAATGATAGTAAAAAGCCATTCGGCTGATTCCACAGTCTGTAGTCAGGTCGCTGATGGTGATCTTGTCCAGAGGCTTCTGAAGGAGAAATTTCTTCAGAGACTCTTCCAGTGCATTTTTTGTGATATTGTTCATTCAGATGTGCTCCTCCTGATAATATTTATTTTGCAGTATGGCATCATGCAATACATGAGGTCTGTACAATTTCTAGAGCGTGTTTGAAAAAGGCATTCTGCAAGATGTATGTCACAATTTGTGGGAGATTTTGCCCGGATGAGGGCACCGTAGCGGACTACGACAATCGAATTCGGACGAAATATACCGCAATCTGCAGGCTCTAAGAATTTTATAAAGCCTTTTTGAATTTTTGTCAACAGGAGCACTATGGAAAAAGCAGCTTTCACACCATTTTCGCAAAAATGCATGGGAAAAGCCCCCTTTCGTGGAGGGCACATAAAGTGCTTTTCCAGAAAGGGGGCTAAGGGGAAGCCTTATTTCATTATATCTTTTTCATCTTTCTTTTTGAGAAAAATGATAAGAAGGATTGCAGCGGAGGCTGCGAAGAGCATGAATGCAAGCTGGGTAAGAGGTGAATCGTCACCGGTCTTGACGCCATTTGTTGTAACTGCCCTGTCCTCTGGCTGCTGTGTGACCTGAGGAGCCTGGGTGGGCTCTGCAGGAGCTTCTGTAGGTTCCTGGGCCGGCTCTGCTGTCGGTTCCGGTTCTTCCTTTCTGGATGTGTTGATAATAAGGACTGTTGCATCTTCTGATGTCTCAGAAAGTGTTACAAAGCCGTCATTTATTTCCACATCATATTCAAAGGTTTCGTTCAATGCTACCGGTGTACCATCTGCTGTAACCTCCGTTACATACAGTTTTATTTCTTCGCCGCCTACAGGAACTGTAACTTCTGTTTTTGCTGTTGCAGTGGATTCACCGTCCATAACAAGCGGAACAATGTTCTGGCTTACGCCGTCTGCAAGCTGTGTACAGTCTTCATCTTTGAAAATTCCTGCATAGAAGGTCTCTTCAGATTTCAGGTCTTCGCCGTTTTTCTTAACAACTGTCTTATTAATTGTGATGGTTTTCACAATATAGTACTCGTCTGGCAGAAGCAGGAACTGATTATCAAACTGGAACTGTGCTGCTGTTCCGTTCTCCGTAATCTCTACTTTATTGCCTGCCTGATACTGTGCTACATAAGAACCATTGTTGTAGGTACCCTCTGCAACAACTTTGCCTTCTGCGTCGGTCTCTGCTACATAGTAGGTACCGCGTTTCAGCTGGTCAAATGTTACCGAAGAGGTTCCCTGATTTTCATCAAAGTGAATCATCTTTGTATTAGCTGCCTTCTGAGTCATTGCCTCGTCGGAGAACAATGTCACATAGAAGTCTGCTGCACGGACTGCAAGGAGTTCACCCTGGATATTTGTAAGCCGTTTAGTTACTGTAATACTGCAATTTGCCGGATCTTCTGTTGGAACTTCTTTCTCATCTTTGCCTTCCGGTTTCGGGGTGTCGGCCGGATTCTCCGGTACGTCACCTGTTGCGGTTGCTGTATTGAGAATGGATTTTCCAAGGTCAGATTCTTTCACCTGATAGGTGTAGGTTACGGTCTTTGCCTCTCCTGCTTCCAGGATGCCAAGGTCAAAGCTCTGGCCTTCTGCAAGCTGGATTCCTTCCAGACTGTCTGTAATCTTCACATTTGTGAGTTTCACGTTTCCGGTATTGGTTACAGTTACGCTGTAGGTAATGATGTCGTTCAGGTCTGCTTTTCCTGCTTTGTCCTTCTGGGTTCCATCTGCTGCTGTGATGGAAACAATGTCTTTCTTCACTTCAAGCTTCGGATTTTCTACCGGGTTATCCGTGTTGTCTTCTGGCTTCTCGCCATCTGGATTCTCTGGGTTTGCAGGAGTTCCTACTGCTGCGTTACTGATTGTATTGCCTTTATCTGCTTCCTGTACCACATAGTCATAAGTGATGGTTGCTTCTGCTTTTGGTGCAAGGCTGCTGATTGTGAAAATTGTTACCTTTCCATCCTGCTTACTGTCTGCGCCCTGGATGTTGGAAATTGTTCCGGCTGCATTCAGAGTATCTGTGATCTCTACATTTTCCAGAGTCTGGTTTCCTGTGTTGGTCACGATGAGGGTGTAGTGGATGGTTTCGCCTGCTTTGAACATTCCGTTTTCGTGAGTGCTCTCACTGGATTTCTTGGTAAGTGTATAGCTTCTTACCGGGTCAACGGTGGTTACTGTATCCGTGTTTTCAAATGGCTTACCGCCCTCGAATTCCACTTTTACCGTATTTACAAAGCTTCCGTTGGCAATGTCTGCCTCTGTAATTTTATAGGTTGCTGTTGCTGTAACAGTTTCACCTGCAGGAACCTTCTCAACTGTGAGAACGTTCGGAGTCTCCTGCGGTGCACCTTCGATCACAACACCAGGAAGTTCAATGATCCTTACGGTTTTCGCTTCGTCATAGATATTCTTTACATTGATTGTAAAGGTAACAGTCTCATCCAGATCATAGGTTTTATCCTCATGGGTCTTGGTTACAACCTGGCCTGGATCTACCGGATCTTCTTCACTTCCGTCTGTAACCTTCAAAAGTCCTGCAAGAAGAATAATGGAATAGTTCTTTGTCACATCCTGTGCTTCTGTCTCGCTGCCCTCAGCTTTCTGGCTTGCTGCATTTGCAAAAATCTTCAGATCTGTGATCTTATTCTCGCTTTCGCCAACCAGTGTCTGGCTTCCTTCTACATGTGCGATTTCCTGCTGGCCATCTGCCAGAGTTCCATCTGCCAGTTTCCATGTAGGAGCCGTAAGCTCCTCGCCGTCATATTTCTTCTCGCCGCTGTCAGCCTGGAAGGTTACCTGGCGTCTGGTGATTTCAAGAGCTCCGTCCTCCACCTTAAACACAACGTTTGTAAAGTTCGGGTTGATGTTCTGGAAATCTTCTGCCTTCAACTCCATATCGTAGATTCCGGCATCTGTTCCTTTTACCTCAGCATTTCCAGTGAATGTGAAATCTTTGTCAGTATACAGCTTGTTACTGATGTCTGCTACAGTGTAGCCGGTAACTGTTTTCTCTGTTCCGTCATAGACTTCTGTACCACTGTTTTCTTTCAGTGTTACCACAACCTGATCTGTTACAGGTGTAACAAGCAGGCTGCCATTCTTAGTTTCAATGGTGTAGTTGTCAGCGTTGGTATTTTCATTCAGCTTATAGGTGAATGTATTCTCGCTGTCACCTACAGTTGTCTGGGTTCCTGTTACATCATAGGATGCGCCTTCGCCCTTGACAAATCCATCGCCACTTACCGTTACATCCTTTGCTGTTAACTCTGTTCCATTGTAAACCTTCTGGGCACTTGCACTGGTAAGAACCAGATTACGTTTTTCGATTACAAGAGAGCCATCAATTACATGGAAGGTAACTTTTGCAAAGTTCTTATTGGTATTTGTGAAGTTCTCTTCACTCAGCCCCATCATATAAGTATCTGCATTTGTTCCTTTTACAAGAGCTATACCATCAAAGTTGAAATCACTTTCTTTATACAAAGGACTGGTAATGGATACTGTGTAGCCTTCTACCGTTTTCTCTGTTCCATCGTACTTCTGAGTGCCTTTGTTACCTGTGATTGTTACCACTACTTCATCTTCGCTAGAGGAAACAGTAAGGATTCCTTCAAATGGTGTGATGTTGTAGTTATCCGGTTTGGTATTATCTTTCAGCTCATAGCTAAAGGTATTGTTGCTGAAGCCTGCCTCTGTCTGACTTCCGGTTACGTTGTATACTGCACCTTCTCCTTCTGCGAAGCCGTCACCGCCAACTGCCACATTGTCATTGGTCAGCGGCTTTCCATCGTATGTCTTGCTGTCTGTTGCGCTGGTCAGAGTCACATCTCGTCTGGAAATATTCAGAGTTCCGTCTACGATTTTGAAGGTAACACTTGCGAAGTTATGGCTTATGTTGTTAAAGTCAGATGGTTTCAGTTCCATGTTGTAAATGTCTGCATCTGTTGCTTTAATAACATCATTTCCACTAAATGTAAAGTCATTTTCTGTATACAGTTCATTGTCTATTGCTACGTCATAACCGGTTACTGTTTTCTCAGTGCCATCATATTTGGCGCTGCCACTGTGTTCGGTAATGGTGACAATTACGTTATCTGTAACCGGGGTTACTTTAAGGGTTCCCGGAGTAGTTTTGATATTGTAGTTGATTGCCTTGGTGCTGCTGTTCAGTCTGTAAGTGAATTCATTATCACTTGATCCTGCATTTGTCTGGCTTCCGGTTACATCATAATCTGCGCCTTCTCCAGGAACAAACTGGTCACCTGCGATCAGAATGTGATTCTTAGTCAGCGGAGTTCCGTCGTAAACTTTCTCGTCAGAACCACTGATCAGTTCCACATCTCGTTTGGTAATCTCAAGCTGTCCGTCTACAATTTCAAATACTACATTTGCAAAGTTTTTATTCTTGTTTGTAAAGTCTTCTGCTTTCAGATTCATCGGATATGAACCAAAGTCAGTTCCTTTCGCTGTGGCATCTCCGCTGAAGGTGAAATCAGTTTCTTTATAGAGGGTGTTGTCAATTGCTGTGTCATAACCTGTAACAGATTGTTCCGCTCCGTTGTATTTCAGGGAAGCGCTGTGCTCTGTGATGGTTATGGTTACTTCGTCAACAATTGGAGTGATCCTGAGGGTTCCAGGTTCATACTTAATATCGTAGTTTTCCGCTTTATAGCCAGTTTTCTGAGTAAAGGTAATTTCATTCCTTACATCCTTATCACTTACATTTAAAGCACTTCCAATTGCTTTGACATCAGACACTTCGCCATTTACGAAGCCATCCCCACCTATAGTTACATCCGGACGGATTAATGGAGTTCCATCGTAAACCTTAGCAGCACTCTCGCTGGTAAGAGTTACAGAACGTGGGATAACCTCTACATAACCATCCGTAACTACGATTGTTATATTTGTGAAATTCGGATTTCCATTTGCGAAAGCGTCTGCCTTCAATCCCATAAATGTGGTTCCTGCATCTGTTCTTTCTGCAAAAGCACTGTCATTACCAATGACTTCAATATCGTCTTTTTGGTAAACACCAGATGTGTCTTCCACAATATTGATAACATAGCCTTCTGCCACTTTCGGAGTGCCATCATATTTCTCACTTACATGATTTCCAATGATTTCAACTTTTACTTTTGTGGTAACCGGGGTAATTGCAAGTTCTCCCTCAACCTGTTCAATGGCATAATTATCTGCATTGAATTTTCCTTCAACAGGTGTAAAAGTAATTGTGTTTGGTTTTGGACTGTCGGCTACATTTGTAACGCTGCCGATTGCTTTGATATCTGTTACTTCACCATCTACGAAGCCACTTCCAGTTACTGTTACATTTGAATTGGTTAATGGGGTTCCGTCGTAAATCTTGCTGGCACTGGCGCTGGTGAGGAGTACAGAACGTTTATTAATCGTTACAGTTGCTTCTCCCTGAACGGATTTGTAACCATACAGGCTCGCCTCAAATTTCACAACTGCCGGAGTATCTGCCACATTCCTGTATTCAGGTGATTTGTCCAGATCATATGCATTTGTCTTTTCATTCCAATATTTGACTGTTATATTTGGATTCTCAATTTCTGCATTTTTAATCCGTGCTGTCGCTGTTACTCCATAGCTGTTTCCATCGTATTCCTTTACTACATCTGCTGCACTTACTGTCAGACCATTTTCATTTTCGAAGATGGTAAAGTCTGCAGGGATAATAGTAAAGGTGTAGTTGGTATATTCTTTTTCCAGAGCTTCTTTGCTGTTCTGGATACTCAGCACATTCTCATGAACCTTTATAGTATCGTCTCCTGCATCACTTCTGATTACTGCAAGATCAAGATCTTTAAGCTCATCTCCTACACTGTTTTCCAATATTGCCAGTTCGAAAGCAGGATCTGGATTTCCGTATACCTTGCTGGACTCTTTGGCTTTGATGGTTACCGGGCATCTGGCAATTTCAAGAGTTCCATCTACAATTACAAATTTTACATTTGTAAAGTTTTTGCTGATATTCTCGAAATCCGCTGCCTTCAGTTCCATATTGTAGCTTCCTGCATTAGTTCCTTCTATAACCGCATTTCCGTTGAAACTAAAATCTTTTTCAGAGTACAGCGTATTGCTGATATTCGTTACATCGTATCCTGTTACGGTCTGTTTGTTTCCGTCATAAACACCTGTACCGCTGTGTTCTGTGATCGTAACTACAACCTCGGTGTCAACTGGTTTCACTTTCAGTTTTCCAAATTCTTTTTGGATTTCGTAGTTTCCTGATTTGGTATTTTCTTTCAAAGTATAATCAAATACATTGTCCGATTCTCCTGCTTCTGTCTGTGATCCTGTCACTCCATAGGAAGCAATACCTTCTCCTTCTACGAATTCATCTTCTCCACCAACTACAATAGTGTCATTCGTCAGTGGAGTTCCGTCATAGAATTTTTCGTCCTTTGCACTTGTAAGTGTTATTTTACGCTGTGTAATACTTATCTTTGCTTCTACTGCAGGTCCCACATTTCCATTATTAACAACACGAACCTTTATTACAGTAGTTCCGCAATCTTTATATTTCGGAAGATTGGTAAAATTGTCATTGAGATCAGTCCACTGACCGTCTCCAATCTGATATTGAATCACATCTCCATCAATACCAGGCGCTGTAATAGTGATGGTATGCTCCTGACCATTGTACTTGCCAGTGTAATCCTCTACAGAAGGAGACGCTCTGTTATAATAAACTTTAAGAACTAAACTGCCGCCTTTTACTACAGCACCACTACGTTCGATTTCTCCACTTACACAGGTAAATCCAGTATAACCTTTAGGCGTCGCAGTTACCCATGCACCAATCTTTTCTGCACCCTGAAGTTCAAATTCTTTCTTATAGTAAGTTCCATCTGGATTCTGCAGCCAATGTTCTACTGTGTATGTTGCTTCTGGGGCTACATACGTGAAAACGATCTCAGTAGTCTGGCCTTTAATTGCCTGTACTACCGCCGGAGAAGTTAACTGATAACCCTCGAAAACCTTATATACAACAGTTTTCATATTATCAGTTGTGGTCACAGACTCTGCTGTTCCTATTTCTTTTCCACTCTCATCTACATAGCGAATCGTATAAGTCCAGCTTTCAAGCGGTTTATAGATGAAAACAATCTCCTGTTTATCATTGTTTATAATTACACTCTTTGAAAGTTCCTGCGGATAGTAGGCGTCTATAGGCTGCGCGTTTACACTTGCATTTTTTCCTTTCTCAATGCTCTGTGCTTCGCTTCTCCATAATTCCTTTCCATCTACATCCTTTGCTACAATATAGTAAGTGATAATATCAGAACTTTTCCATTTCGCATAAAGGGTCTGATCTTTTACAATCTGTGACTCTTTTACAAATTTGTGAGTAAAAGATTCATCTGTGTACCAACCGAGGAATTCATCGCCTTCTTTAGTTGGTGTTGGTAATGTATCTCCAAGTGTCTGACCTTTGGTCACTGTCAAAGTTGACTCAGTTACTGTTCCACCATTTGGATTAAAAGTTACTGTGTATGTTGGGGCTTCCCATTTGGCATATAATGTGATGGTATGAGATGGCATTTCTATTTGCCAGTTAAATTCTGTACCCTCTTCACATGCCGGTGATGTATACCAACCAGCAAAAATGTAATCTCTGTCTACGTTTGCTGGAGGCTGTACATCTTTATCCAATGGTTTATAACCGGAGACATTGGCTTCAAATTTTATACTTGCATCCGCAACACCGGTACAATTTTCAAAATGAAGGGCATAGGAATTACGAGAATAATATAAAAACGCACCGTTTCTGGATTTTCCAGTTACTTTATCCTTAAATGACGATTTATTTTTTACGTAATTTCCGCCATCTTTGTACCACCCATAGTTTAATGAATCATTCATATCAAAAGAAAATCCATCTATGGGCTGAGCATCCTCACTTGTTAAATGAGAATACGATATATTATAGCTTTGATATTCTTTAATCTTTCCATCTATCGTTTCTATATAATATACGATATCTGAGCCTTCTTGTTTTTTAAATCCATACATAGACAGATTTTTTGCTGGCATATTGGAAAAATTTGTATAATACGTGCCCCCGCTAGAAGTTGTAGCCCATTTCTTCTTTGAATGCTTTTCATCATTCCACTGATCAGAAACATCCTCTCCATATCGCGCTGAAATTTCTAAGTTATTGTCTGCTTTCCAATCAGTTGGATTTCCAAAATAATCTCGTCTTTGTGAAACATAAAATTTTATTATATATGTCTTTCTGTTATAATAAATATTCTTAACAGCCAGCCCATCGGCTGTAACCTGAATATCTCCTTTATTCTTTTCTACAGCAGGTTCAAATCCCTCATAGCGATTTTTTTCTACGCTATAGGAAATATTTTTTCCAACAACATCAGTACCAGCAACTATGTCCGCTTCGCCATTCTTGTTCTTAGCCATCTCATATGTTCCTGGAGTTTCCAATGATTCCTGCCAGTAAATAATTCTGTATGCAGCTCTTGTATTAATTTCCCATTTCGCTGTTACAGTAGTGTCTTCTGCCGGCATCGTTGCAGGGCAATTAGCCCAGCCTTTAAATGTATATCCAAGCTTAGTTGGCTCTTTCGGCAGTGTTATAGAAGCACCATACAGGATATCACTTGGCTCAACATAACTTCCACCGTCTGTATTCCAGGTAAGACGATAGCTATTTCTGTCATATTTAATTTCAACGACAGTAGAACCGTCCGCATTTACTTTTGCCTGATTCACCTCTTGTGAGGTAAAGCCTTTATATGCTCTCGCTGCAGCTACAGTTGTAGTTCCTGTAGTACCGTCAATTGTTTCACTAGCATCTTCTGTATACGTTTTTCCATCTGTATTTTGAAGCAAATGCTTAACTGTATAAGTTGTTGCAGTTCCTGTATAGGTAACTGTAATTGTCTGATCTGTCTCTACTTTTCCACTAAAAGTTACTGTTGACTGGTCAACACTAAAGCCCTCTAACTGAGGTGAAGTAATCGTATTCTCATAAGTTACACCTTTTTCTAATTCAGCTACCCATGGCTGCGCTGCTACAGTTCCATCTGTGTATTGATAAATAATCTGATATTTTACCTTTGCACCAATTTCAGAATACTGAGCTGTAACTTCCATATCTGCTGTTACATTACTGAAATCTTTATCCCATCCGATAAAACGATAACCATCTTTTTCAGGTGCAGCAGGTGCTACTGCAGCTTTTCCACTTTCTATCTGCTGAGTAGTTAAGGTATGGAAGGTTCCGTCCTTATCCTCGTATTTAAATACAACTTCATAATAAGTAATAACGTTCTGTTCATGATCTGTTTCATCAAGCATTAATAATGCGATATTATTCTCTGCAGCTGGTGGCTCTGCCACTGGCTCCTGAGCTACTGCTTTGTATGTAACAGTAACTTTCTCATCTTTTGTTACCGCCAGGATCTCGTAGAGACCATCTGCATTTTTCTGAATATCTGCCTGAGTGTCTGCAAAGCAAACATGGTCTACTTCATATCCATCGTTTGCTTTAACAGAAAAAGCAAAACTTTCATTTTCATTTACTTCTTTTCTGTAAGAAGAAATATTCTCCACCGGAGCCCCTTCGCCGCGAACCTGGATTTTTCCAAAATCTGCTGCGTGCTCGTCGAAAGTTACATGATAAAGAATTTCTTTCGCTTCTTCTGAAGGTTGGCTTTCCTGAGAATTCTCGGCTCCATTTTCGACATTAGTCTGGTCTTTATTTTCCCCAGAGTCAGATGCAGCAGGCTGCACTTCTGGTTTACTCTCTTCCTGGCTATTGTTCTGGGCAGGTTCTGGCGTTTCTGCCACTGTCTGACCCGTCGGTTCCGCTGGCTTTTCTGCCACTGCCTGCGCTGCCGGTTCCGCTGGTGTCTCTGCCACTGCCTGCGCTGCCGGTTCCGCTGGCTTTTCTGCCACTGCCTGCGCCGCCGGTTCCGCTGGCTTTTCTGCCACTGCCTGCGCTGCCGGTTCCACCGGCGTTTCTGCCACTGCCTGCGCTGCCGGTTCCGCTGGTGTCTCTGCCACTGCCTGCGCCGCCAGTTCCGCTGGTGTCTCTGCCACTGCCTGCGCCGCCGGTTCCGCTGGTGTCTCTGCCACTGCCTGCGCTGCCGGTTCCGCTGGTGTTTCTGCAGCCGGTGCCGATTCCTGAACTGCCGGTGATGCAGACTCTTCAACCTGAACCTCCGGCTCCTGAGCCTGCTCTTCTGCAACCACAGCTGTATTATCAGCCACATAATTCTCAGCGGTGGTCATCACTGTATTCTGCCCGATCATTGCTACAGCCAGCAACGTTGCCATCGCTCTCCTGAACTGTAAAAACTGCTTTTTCCTCATAATGCTTCCTCCTTTTCGCAACCTTTTTTTGTTGGCAGTTGCTTAACAGTTACTGTCCACTGATAACGTTTTGTATAATCTAAAGCGAACAATAACATTAAAACATTTGAGATCCAGTGAACATTTACGGTCCTTCACCGGATGCTCCGGAGCGTGCTTGAAAAAGACTTTCTGCAAGGATTACGGGAATGATTTTTCAAACAGGCTCCAGCCTGTATGGCACTGTGAGCCATACGGCTAAATCTCTACTATGTTTCAATTATAGCACCTCCTTTTCCACTATCCTGATTTCGGGGAATGAACTGCACGCTTAGGGAACGAAATGCACAAAAATTTACGAAAATGTGCATCTCATATTCGTAACTAAGGACAGATATCCGCCTCCGAACTTATATATGCATATATTTTCTGAAATATTCATCGCTATCCTGGAATATATTTGAAAAGTGTTTTCTAAAAGATGTGCATCACAATTTGTGGGAGAACATCCTCCACTTTACAAGAAAAACGCTCAATGCTACAATATTCCCCAGATATTTGACAAAAAAAGCCCCTGTGGGGGAATACATAAGGAGAACACCATGGAATTAAAGCTTGAAAACGGACGTCCCGCAGATACCACGGGCAGACTTGAAAAAGAGATACGTACTTATGATTTTCTTGATGCACTTCAGGTGCCTTATCAGAGGATTGACCATGAAACTCTGATGACCATTGAAGCTTGTAAAGATGTGGATAAAGTGCTTGATGCAGTAATCTGCAAAAACCTGTTTCTCTGCAACCGCCAGGAAACGAACTTCTATCTGCTACTCCTGCCAGGCGACAAGAAGTTTAAGACAAAGGAAGTATCTTCCCAGCTTGGCGTTGCCAGACTTTCCTTCGGCAATGAAACTTATATGGAGAAATTCCTTGATATCACACCTGGTTCTGTCAGTATACTTGGACTTATGAACGATAAGGAAAATCATGTGCAGCTGCTTATTGATGAAGACCTCCTGAAGGAACCTTACATCGGCTGTCACCCTTGTATTAACACATCCAGCCTGAAAATTAATATGAAAGATATGATGGAAAAAATTATTCCGGCTATGAAGCATGAACCGATTTTTGTGAAATTGGGACAGGAAGAATAAAATTGCAATTAACTAATTTGTATGTTACCCTTTCTTCCATTATGCCCAAAATAAAACAGACAGATACACATTTTAATCATGTACCCGCCTGTCTCATTTCAGTCTTTATTCAATTTTTATTTGCTCTTCCGCTCCTTTACCAGTGCAAATACACTCTGAAGTACAATGAAGAAGCACAGCAGGATTGCTGTTACAATGTTGGACCAGGAGCTGATCAGTTTTCCATTGGTTTTAACCAAAGTAGAAATCGTACCATTGATCAATACACCAAATAAGGAACCAAGTACATTTCCTACACCACCGGTAAGAAGTGTACCACCGATGACTGCGGAGGAAATAGCGTCCATTTCAAGGCCGGTTGCCTGGGTGGTGGTACCTGCCATGGTATTCAGGCAGTAGCAGATTCCGCCGATGGAAGTAAGGAAACTGGAAAGAATATATGCCTTCATCTGTGTTTTCTTAACATCAAGTCCCATCAGGGTTGCAGACTGCTGATTGCCGCCTACTGCGTAAATACTGCGGCCGAAGCGTGTGTATTTCAGCATCAGATAAATAGCAAGAATTACGATCAATGCAACTACAACAGTTACACGAAGGTATGGAAACTGCATGATTCCCTTTTTGTTCAGATACCCTCCAAATGGAAGGGAAATCTTAAAGCTGGAAAGAGTGGTAAAAATCTTGTCAGAAACAATACTTACCTGCTCTTTACAGATCACGGCTGTCATACCTCTGGCAAAGAACATTCCTGCCATAGTAACGATGAAAGGCTGGATTTCCAGGTAGGAAATACAGAAGCCCTGAACAATACCAAATATAATGCCAATTGCAAGAATCAGAAGCATAAGTACCGGGCTGGACCATCCCCACTGCTCAATTCCCACTGCCAGGATCATACAGTCCATAGCAACCAAGGAACCTACGGAAATATCAATACCGCCAGTAAGCATAACGCATGTCATACCAGCTGTGATGCAGATCAGACCTGCATTGTTGATCAGGATGTTCAGAAATGTCTGGAAACGGGTAAAGCCTTTGTCCGCATATACGATACATCCTGCAGCATACATTACAAAGAATAATACAATGGTGATCAGCAGCAACAGGTTATTGCTGTTTATTTTTTTCTTTTTCATGCCCGAGCTGCCTCCTTTCCGGATTTCTTTGTCAGCTTCTTAAAGAAGGCTTTGGCTGGCTCAGCCTGAATTACTACGATGATAATAACTACGATTGCCTTAAATACCGGTGCCTGTGCAGAAGAAACACCAAGTGCATACAGAGTTGTGGTAATCGCCTGGATGGTGTACGCTCCAATGATGGAACCTGCCAGGGAAAACTTACCGCCGCCAAGGCTGTTGCCGCCAAGTGCTACAGAAAGAATTGCATCCAGCTCCATGTTCAGACCGATGTTATTGGTATCTGCTGAATAGATTCTGGAGGTTGCAACCATACCTGCAAGACCTGCACAAAGACCGCAGATTGCATAGCACATAAGGATGATTTTTGCGGAATTAAAGCCTGCGATACGGGAAGCTTTTTTGTTAATACCAACACTCTGGATGTAAGTTCCAAGTGCTGTGTAGCGAAGTACAATAGAAGCAATTGCCACACACACAGCAGCCACAATGATCGGTGTAGGAATGATTCCGCAGTAAGCGCCAAGCTTCTGGAAAGAAGGAACTCGAACATAAACGATCTGGCTGTTGCAAAGAAGAAGTCCTACTGCTCGGCCTGCCGACCATAGGATCAGGGTGGCGACCATAGGCTGAATATTCATATAGGCAACCAGAAATCCATTAAAAACGCCACAGATCAAAGTGACAAGAAGTCCGGCTCCAATGCCAACCAGCAGCGGATGCGCATATTCCTGCACATTTACATTTCCGTATCCTGCAAGGATCATACAGCAGACACCTGCGTAAAGACTCATTACGGAACCAACGGAAATATCAGTACCGCCGGAAGCAGATACAACGAGTGTCATACCGATTGCCAGTATGGCGATTTCACTTCCACGGTTCAGGATGTCGATCAGACGTCCGTAAAGTACACCATTCTTAATGGAAATCATAAAGAAGGAAAGCGGTGCACTTCCTGTTGCAATATCATATACTACGTTGATCAGCATGACCAGGATCATACTGAAAACCGGAAGGAACAGACGTTTCTGCGCCAGTTTTTTGAAATTACCCATTACTGCTCACCTCCTGCGATTGCTTTCATTACGTTCATCTGGTTCATATCTGCCTCATCAATCTCTCCAACCTTCTGACCGTCACGGAGAACTGCCATACGGTTACAGGTACGGAGCATTTCCTCAATCTCAGAGGAAATGAAGATCAGACTCTTTCCTTCATCTGCAAGCTTCAGAACCAGCTTCTGGATCTCTGTCTTGGTACCGATATCGATGCCTCGAGTAGGCTCGTCCAGAATCAGGAAATCCGGGTTTGTTGCAAGCCATCTTGCAAGGATAACCTTCTGCTGGTTTCCACCGGAAAGTTGTTTGATCAAAGTCTCGCGGCTTGCACATTTGATCTGGAGAAGATCGATATACTTGTCTGCAATCTCACACTGTTTTGCCATAGGGATCTTTTTCAGAACTCCCTGTTTTGCCTGAATTGCAAGGATGATATTTTCTCTTACGGACAAATCTGCAACAATTCCCTCCGCTTTACGGTCGTCAGGAAGAAGTCCCATTCCAAGATGCATGGCATCAATAGGATTTTTCACCTTAACTTCCTTGCCTTTTACTTTCAAAGTACCAGTCTGGGCGCGGTCAGCACCGTAAATAGTACGTGCCAGTTCGCTTCGTCCGCTTCCAAGAAGTCCGGTAAGACCGATAACCTCTCCTTTGTGGATATCAAGGTCAAATGGTTTGATGGTTCCTGCATGGCTTAAGCCACGGGCTTCGATTACCATCGGTTCTTTTCTCTTATCTCCTGTGGTCTCCGGTTTAATGGAAGCAAGATCGTCGAAATCTTTTCCCATCATAGCTGCTACCAGCTTCACTCTCGGAAGATCTGCGATCTCATATTCGCCAACCAGCTGACCATTTCGAAGAACGGTAATTCCGTCACATACTGCATAAACCTGTTCCAGGAAATGGGTAACAAATATGATTCCTACACCTTTCTCCTTCAGTCTGCGCATCATGGTAAAAAGCTTTTCTACTTCACGGTCATCCAATGAAGAAGTTGGCTCATCCAGAATGAGCACCTTACAGTCCATATCTACAGCACGGGCAATTGCGATCATCTGCTGCAATGCCAGTGAATATTCTTCAAGATTACGTGTTACATCAACGTCAAGCTCCAGCTGTTTCATAAGGACAGCTGCCTGACGGTTCATTGCCTTTCGGTTGACCGTTCCAAGCTTTGTCAGTGGCTCGCGGCCTATGTAAAGATTCTCTGCCACCGAAAGGTTTGGACAGAGGTTTACTTCCTGATATACAGTAGAAATGCCCTTCTTCTGGGCGTCCATGGTATCTTTATTTACGATGGGATGATCAAATCCTTCCAGATAAATCTCTCCAGCCTCAAATTTATTTACGCCGGTCAGGCACTTGATCAATGTGGATTTACCCGCGCCATTCTCTCCCATCAGCGCGCGGATTTCACCTTTTTTCAATGTCAGATCCACGCCTTCCAGTGCTTTTACACCTGGGAATGTCATGCAGATTCCCTGCATTTTCAATACTACTCCTGCCTCCAACGCGATTCCTCCCTTCCCGTTATCAACTTCATTTTTCATTCTCCTCGTTATCGCGTTATTTGCCATAGATTCCTCTGTTCTGCGGCTCATAACCTCGTATAAACAACGAGATAAAACACGCTCTGCGAGTTTTACCCGTTATCGCGGCAGTCGCCAAGGTCTCATGCAAGCATGGACTTCGGCTCGTTGCTCGCGAAAATTAAGGGGAAGAAAATCCGCCTTGGGACTTTCCTCCCCTATTTGTTCATCTTTATCGTTTTTCAGCTGCTTGCTGATAACCAATTTCGATGTTTACGGATTGTTTCACAGCTCTGCTGTTTTCACACTCTCCGATTGATTTTTCTGATTAGTAAGCACGTCCAGCCAGAACTTCATCTGTCATAGTTGTAGCATACTCGCTCTCAATTCCAGGTGCTACGAATGCCTGATCCTCAACAAGTGTTGTCTTCTCAAATTCTTCGCCTGCCTGCATTTTCTCGATTACGCCCTTAACAACCTCAGCCTGGATCGGGTTACACTCAACATCACAGTTGATCTTTCCATCTAATGTATACTGAAGTCCATCGTGTGTTGCATCGAAGGAAATAAGAGTTACATCGCCGTCAACACCGTAGGTGATACCTGCTGCATCCATTGCATCCATTGCGCCGTATGCTTCGTTATCGTTCTGGCAGACAACTACATTGAACTGTCCCTCGTAGGATTTGATGAAAGACTCCATAACTTCCTGGCCACCAGCCTGTGTAAAGTCACCGGACTGAGAATCAAGGATCTTCCAGTTGTCATGCTCGCCAGCTACCTGATTGAATCCTTCTGTACGTCCAAGTGCTGCGGAAGCTCCTACGGAACCTTCGATTACAAGAATGTTAGCATCTTTATCGCCAAGATACTCAGCTAACCAGTTACCAGCTGTGATACCTTCGTTTGTTGTGTTTGTTCCAACCCATGCATCATATAAGTCGTCGCTTGCTTCGATCTCACGGTCTGCGATGATTACAGGGATTCCTGCATCCTGTGCTTCCTGAAGAACGGTGTCCCAGCCAGCGGACTGGATCGGAGCGATTACGATGTAATCCATATCTTTACTAATGAATGTACGAACTGCTTCAAGCTGTGCAGCATTGTCATTGTCGCAGTCTACAAGATCAAGGCTGTATCCGTTCTCTTCTGAGAAAACGTCCTGATAGTTCTGGGTGTTTGCTGTACGCCAGTCTGATTCATGTCCAACCTGTGCGTATCCAACTGTTACCAGATCGTCAGCGTAAACCGGCATAGCCATCATGCTGAGTGTTGCTGCTGCGAGTGCCATAACTGCTAATTTCTTTTTCATGTGATTGTTCCTCTCTTTCTTTTAGAAAAATACTTTTGCAGGTCGCGCCTGCCATTGGTTTCTCGTTCAACACTGATCCGTTTGCTGTCTTAGCTTTCCGTCCGTTCTTTGAATCCGTGTTCTTCTTGATGTCTATAATTTAGCGAAAATCAACATAAATTTCAATATTGTTTTCCCGCCTTTTGGTTGTTTCGTCAGTTCAAACAATACAAATTTGTTGGTTTTCATAGTGAAATACAGACAAATTTATATTATAATGAATTTCAAGCAGGAAAAGGGGTGATATTTTATGATTTCTCATTTAGAAAGTTTGTTTTCTTATGATTTTGTGAAAAATATTACACCTTTTTCTATGTTTTTCGATTTGGCAAACTGTCTAAGCTGGAAAAAAAAGGTTTGATCATTTGAAAAAAGGTATAATATTTTGGGTTTTAGAAGTGAAAAAGCAGAAGATTTATTGGGAAATCATAAATAATTCATGTGAAAATTTTATGAAATAACTATCCCAGCAAAATAAAAAAAACAGAGTGGCGCGACAGATTGCGGGAATACTTTTTCAGACACGCTCTAACCTAAGAAAGAGGAACTAAAATATATGGCGATCAAATATAAATGGCTGGTTGAACAGCTAAGAGAAATCATTTCAGATTCTATTCAAAAGGGAAGCAACAAGCTTCCCACCGAACAGGAGCTGGCTGTCAGATACCGTGTCAGCCGACAAACGGTCCGGGCTGCGCTGGCGGTTCTTGAAGATGAGCGGGAAATCCGCCGCATTAAAGGGAGCGGAGCTTACATTACCGGACTTTCCAGCCTGGAAGACCGGAATATAGTTGGAATTCTGATTCCCGATGAACAGCAATATGAATATCCTGCACTGATAAATGATATTCGTGTGGCGCTGGCTGCGGAGGGATTTTCCTGCAAGGTTTACCCCACTCACAATCATGTGGACCAGGAACGGCAAATCCTTCAGTTTCTTTTGAAAAGTCCGCTGCGAGCACTTATTGTGGAGCCTGTAAAAAGCGCCTTACCATCACCTAATACAGAGCTTTATCAAAGGCTGATACAAAGGGGAACTTCCATTTTGTTCCTGGGATGTGCTTATCCCCAGTTGTCTCAGATTCCAGTAATCTATGAAGATAATCTATATGGGGCTGGTCTTCTGGTGCAAAGTCTTGTGGAAAAAGGCCACTCTTCTATCGCCGGTATTTTCCAGATGGACGATCAGCGGGGACTTGAACGCTACCAGGGATTTCTGGATGCTATGCAAAATCAGGGGCTGACTGTACCAGACCGCAACATCTGCTGGTACACCACACAGGAACTGGATGATTTCCGTCAGAGCCAGGATATCAGCTTCCTGAAAAAATTTCTAGAACGGATCACCCCCGACTGCACTGCGTTTATTTGTGAGGATGACTTTATTGCATGGCTGTTATGGGAAGAGCTGTCGCTTGGACAGGAGAAAAAGATAGCAACTCATGCTTCCCTTTCATCCTCTCTTCAAAGCACTGGATTCAAGACTACTTCCGCCGACCATAGTTTCGAAACCACAATAGCACTAGCCGCCTTCAATACCAGCTACCTTACCACATCTGGTCTGCTCCGCGCCACAACACTGACACACCAGACACACCAGCCTGGTACTCTGGCCGCCCAAATGAGCATAAACAAATTAAAAGGACTCCCTGTCTCTTCGCAGGAAGTCCCATGGCAGTTATCACTGCCGAAATCGCATAATTAATTTTGAATATCATGCAGTCCCCTTACTCCGATATTCCCTTGGGCTGCACCCGGATTTTTTCTTAAACACATAACTGAAATAATGGGGATCCTTATATCCCACCTCCTGTGCGATCTCTCCGGACGACTTGTCCGTCTCGCGCAGGAGTTTTTTCGCTCTGTCAACACGTTTGCAGGTAATATACTCTACAAACGTCTTCTGCATATTCTGGCTGAAAATTGCGCTTAAATAGTTGGCACTCATATTTACCGCATCCGCTACTTCATTCAGGGAAATGGTCTCTTTATAGTAATTCTCATCAATATAATCCAGCACTTTCCTCATGGCGCTGTTGCCCTGAGACTCATTCTTCTCATCCCTGATATCAATGGCACTCTGAAGAATGTCCACACAATACCCTGCCACCTGTGATGCCTTGATGCTGGTATCCTGATATTTTCCCTCAATCCGTTCTGTATAACCCTCTTTTTCCACACCAATGGATTCCAGATACATAATAGTTGTAAACCGAATATGAAGCACCACATAATCCCGGAACATTCTGGACTCCAATGCCTTACTCATTCCACCCAGATATCCCTGAACGAACTCCTGGATCTCACTACTGCTTCCTTTTGTGAGAAAATCCTTGATGATCTCAGGATTCAGCTGTGAAGAATCCACTGCTGCCAGCCGGTTCTCCCCCTGCGAGTTTACATAACTTTCCAAAGTTTCTTCTGTAAGCACATGAAGCCCCGGCACCATAAAACGATATGCAAAATAATGATTCACGCTCTGATAACACTGGGAAAGCAGGCTCAATCTCTCCACTGGTTTTCCTACCGCCACATACCAGTCCATCTGCTCTTCCCCTTCGCAGGCCCGTTTCACATACTCCACGCAATTATCTGTCAGCTCTGGAAGCCGGGACAATTCCCCCTTTACCAGAACTCCATAACTGTTTACATTCCAGCGGAAAAGCAGATACTGGGGATAGCGGAGAAAATAATGAAGCACTTCATCCTGTTTCCGAAGAAAACCTGCCATCTTGTCCTTATTTTTCTCCTGTAAATACAGGAAAAGCAGATTATATCCTGCTGCCGTAATTTCTATGGACTGACGCTCTGCCTCATCA
Source organism: Ruminococcus sp. 1001136sp1_2201st1_G3_2201SCRN_220225 (assembly GCF_040924365.1). NCBI lineage: Bacteria > Bacillati > Bacillota > Clostridia > Eubacteriales > Oscillospiraceae > Ruminococcus > Ruminococcus sp. 1001136sp1_2201st1_G3_2201SCRN_220225. The sequence goes on from NZ_JBCOME010000003.1 coordinate 53,009, forward strand.
TAAATCTCCTTAACCGACAGCTCGCCCTCCAGAATTTTCTCCATAAAACGCCGTCTGGAAAACTGCTCATACTCCTGGATCTCATTCTGGAACTGGGTGCGGTAGTCCTCCTGCTCCTGATCCTGCTCGATCTTATCTTTCAGTTCAAGAAGTACATTTTTCAGCTTCATTCTGGTAACCGGCTTCAGAAGATACTGGTCAACACCAACTTCAATTGCCTGTCTCGCATATTCAAAATCATCATAACCACTGATAATAATAATCTTCATCCGCGGAAATTCTTTGCTCACAATTTTACTTAAGGAAAGCCCATCCATAAAAGGCATTTTAATATCCGTGATCAATACATCCGGCTTCGTCTTACGGATCAGGGGCAAAGCCATTTCCCCGTCTGCTGCTTCTCCTACAAAACGGTATCCGAACTGATCCCAGGGAATCCTGTCCCTGAGCCCTTCGCGGATCACCGTCTCATCTTCAACCAGAAATACCTTCCGTAACATTTTCTTCCTCCCCAACGTTCTCCTGGGTATACACCCGCTCCGGAACATAATATGCTTTCTCTATTTCTTTGCCAGCTTCCATATCCTGAATGATCTGCTCCACGTATTTTCCCTGGTCAGGATTACACTGGACATCAATGTTGATCTCCCCATTTCTCACCAGCTCCACGCCCGCATCCACCGCATCAAAGGAAATTACCGTAATATCGCCGTTCACTCCTGCAGTTTTTCCTGCTTCTCTGATGGCTTCAAGAGCACCAAAAGTCATGTCATCGTTCTGTGAAACCACCACATCTATGTCCTCATACTGATCCAGAAGCCTTGCCATCTCTTCTTTTCCTTTTGCTGTGGTAAATTCTCCGTCTACCTGCTGCAAAATGTTCCAATTGCGCTGCACCTTTGCCACTTCATTGAACCCACGGGTTCTGCCGATGGTGGCGGAGGCGCCTTTGGTTCCTTTCAGCACTACAATGTTAACTTCGTCATCTTCCCTGCCCTGCTTTTTCATGTAATCCTCAAGCCAGTAACCGGCATCCTGTCCTTCGCGGACAAAATCGGAACCAACCCAGGAAGCATAGAGGGAGTCATCATCCACAGAAACCTTACGATCTATGAGAATTACCGGAATCCCGGCATCCTTCGCCTCCTGAAGCACAGTGTCCCAGCCAGATTCCTCAATAGGAGAAAGTACGATATAATCCACCTGCTGGGAAATAAAGCTTCGGATGGCCTTGATCTGATTGGCCTGCTTCTGTCTGGCATTGTCAAAAATCAGCATGTAGCCGTTTGCCCTGGTGAAAGCGTCCTGAATGGACTGCGTGTGGGCACTTCGCCATACAGATTCGCTTCCCACCTGGGCAACACCTACTACGATCAGATTATCGTCCTCCGCAGGAGTTTCCTGCACTTTACTGCTCAAAGGGCTTCCCAGAAGGGCCAGTGCCATAAGCACAAGCACAACCGGCGCCACAGCCCAGATATTTTTTCTTATAAACTGTCTCATACGCCTGTCTCCTCCTGCTGTGGCTGTCCACCCTCAATTATCTTATTGTCATTCTGCTGTTTCGGATTATTTTCTATTTTTTTATTTGCGTCAGAATTCACGCTGTTGCTGACATCAACCGCTTTTGCTGTATCATTCCCTGTTTTCTCCACCGGAGCTTCCAGAATAGCCGGGATCACAATCTCCACTGTAGTTCCCTTGCCCTTCTGTGACTGGATCTTCATTCCATACTCCGGTCCGAAATACATGTGGATACGCTCATTTACATTTGCCAGACCAAAGCCCTTCTCCGTCTCCTGGCAGGGCTTCTCGATCTGCTGGCGAAGCTGTTCAAGCTCTTCCTCATCCATGCCCACACCATCATCCCGGACAGTCAGACGGATAATATCGCCCTCTTTTTCCCCGTGAATGTGAATACAGCCTTTGGCACGTTTATATTTGATTCCATGGTAAAGTGCATTCTCCACCACTGGCTGAAGGGTCAGTTTCAGAATCTGATATTTATAAATCACCTGATCCAGCTGAATGTCATATTCCAGAATATCCCGATAACGCATCTCCTGAATCTGGAGGTAACTGCTGATGTGTTTTTCTTCTTCCTTAATGGAAATAAATTCCTTCCCTTTGCTGAGGATTTCACGGAAAAAGTCCGACAGTGTAACAACCATGGTCACCGCTTCGTCCGGCTCATTGGACTCGATCAGCCACACAATGGTGTCCAGCGTATTATAAAGAAAATGAGGCTGAATCTGCTCCTGAAGAAGGCGCAGATCTGCTTTTCGCATTTTCCGCTCGTCTTCCTTCACCTTATCGATCAGAGACTGCATGCTTCCTGCCATTTTGTTAAAGCTCACTGCAAGCTCAGCCACCTCATCATCGGAATCCGCCTGGGCTCTGGCATTGAAATCACCCTGGGCAATCTTCTCCGTAGCCTGGTTCAGCTGACTGATGGGCTGTATAATACCGGAAACGATCATCACCGCACTGACTGCAACCACAATGATCAGCACGCCGATCAGCACACTGCACACCACCATAAACCGCCCGATCTGATCCTGCAGGGTATCTGTGACCTTGTCCATATAACGTGTCTGATAATAGATATAATACTGGATATCATCCTGGATCAGTTCCGTCAGAATGTAAATATTATTGTCCAGCTTCTCAATATTCTCATTGTATCTGCCCCCGGCAGAAATACTGTCCACAATATCGTCCACCCTTTTTTCCAGGGTATCAATATTGCGAAGAAGACTCTCCAGCCACAGCTTGCTCTCAGATTCTGTGGTAATGGCTGTCAGTCTGGTAAATTCGCTGCGTAATTCATCTATTAAAGTATATGGATTCTTAAGACTTTTGTCTGTTTCGATGGTATCCAGAGTGACGTAGCCAACAACCAGCTTATACAGGCTCTCGTCCATCTCTTCCTTGAAATTCAGATTGTAATTATTCGCTACAGTCATGTTGCTTACGATCTCATCATAAGTATTGCTGTAACTTGCCATCGAGGCAAGAAGATACATCACAAGAAGAATAAACGGCAGTGTTACCACTGCCGCCAGTGTAAGAATTTTCTTTTTCATAAAGTAAAACTTACCCCCACTCCCGCAGGTCCCCCGACCTGCAAATGCTGCTGTTCGCGATTTTTACCCAAAATAATTCGTCGAACAATACCTCAATATATTACATTATAATAAGCCTTGCCTACTGCACCGTCTCGATCATCTTCCCCACATAAGAATTCTGTACAAGCATAGGCTGCTCTTCTGCCCGCTTCATTTCCTCCTGGATACGGCCCTGAATATCCTGCAAGCACTCCAGCAGCAGCGGATTGAAGGTTCCGCACTCACCGGCCAGGATCATCTCCATAGCCTTCTCATGGGAAAATGCTTTCTTATAAACACGCTCGCTTGTCAGTGCATCATATACATCTGCAACAGAAACCACCTGAGCTGCAATCGGAATTTCTTCCCCCTTCAGACCATCTGGATAACCCTTGCCATCGTAGCGCTCATGGTGCCATCTGCAGATCTGGTAAGCCACCTTCACAAGCTCTTCATTCTGATAAACACCCAGGCTCTTCAGCATGGAAGCACCGATCAGGGTATGCTTCTTCATTTCCTCAAACTCTTCATTTGTCAGTCTGCCTGGTTTATTCAAAATCTTCTCGTCGATTCCCACTTTACCAATATCGTGAAGGGCAGATGCAATTGTGATCATGTACTGGTCAGACCATTTTAGATCATATTTGTCTGTTTTCTGCATCAGTCTGTCCAGCAGAAATCCGGTCAACATCTTTATGTGCTGAACGTGCTGACCACTCTCTCCATTACGAAATTCTACGATATGGCTGAGAATATCTATCAAAATTTGACTATTTTTTTCTTTTTCTCGAATTTGATCCGTTACAAGTGTGATTAGGCGCCTCTGTTTTGCGTATAATTTAATAGTATTATATACACGCCGGTAAACAACCTTGGCATCAAACGGGCGGCTGATATAGTCTGAAACTCCCATTTCATACGCCCGGCGTATATATGATTCTGTCTCCTCACTGGAGATCATGATGACCGGAATATCCTCGATCCAATGGTTCCGGTTCATCTCCTCAAGAACTGCAAAGCCGTCCATGCCAGGCATTACAATATCAAGCAACACCAGTGAGATTCCTGCACCATACTCCCGAAGCACGGAGAGACATTCCTCCCCACTGCTTACTTCCATAGTCTTAAAATCATGGTGCAGAATCTCCGCAAGAATATCACGGTTCAGCTCAGCATCATCCACGATCAGAATCTGCTGTTTCAGCTCATCACGATTAACCTCTGCGCCGTCTGCATTTCCATCTTTTATCTCATTAGACTCGGTTACCACCAGATTCTTACGGGTTTTCGCCTGGTACATAAAACGGTCAGCTCTTCCTACCACACTTCCGATTGTTTCATCTGCCCCGGCAATTGTACCTCCAATGCTCACAGAAAGCTGAATCCCTGCATATCCCGGCACAGCAGCCAGATGGATCTTATCATGGATTTCCTGCAGTCTTCCGGCAAATTTCACTTCCGTTACTCCAGGAAACACCAGAAGAAACTCATCCCCACCATAGCGGATCAGAATATCATCCTTACGGATATGCTTGCATATGGTTTCTGCAACAACAGTCAGTGCCATATCCCCGACATTATGTCCATATGTGTCGTTATAAAGCTTAAAATCGTCCAGATCGATCATGGCAATTCCAGCCGGTCCCATCTGGGACTTCAATTCTTCTTCATAATAACGTCTGTTGTATGCCTTCGTAAGAACATCCTGATACAGTCTCTCGTTATATCCGGTAAGGCTGCTGATCAGGCGCTCATAATCTTTCCGGTCGATCAGGCTGCTTTTATCCATTTTCTTCAAAAGCTCCATTACATAAGGATTACCGTCAATTTCCAGATATTTAGCCATGATCTGATAAATGTCATCTCCAATAAATTCCAGCTTGCACAGCTCTGCCTTCCGTAAAAAGGCTTCCATTGCCACACATCCCTGGCAAAAATGCCCTATGCACAAATCTGCCTTTTTTGTCTGTCCGCCCTCTGCTGCCAACAGACCTTCTGCATTCAATTTCTCCAGTTTATCCTGGTCAAGAAGCCTTACAAAGTTAAAAACCTTACGGTAACAGACCATCTCGTATTCTGCCTGCTCCATGGTGATTTTGTAATCTGATACCATACTTTATCCATCCTTCTTCGTTGTAAAGCATATTTGGACAATAAGCTTTCTCAACTCTTCCTCTGTATATGCAATATAATCTGGTTTTTCCATACCTTCCGGAACCGTATAACGGTGATGGTTCATCCAGATGGTCTTCCATCCGGCATTTTTTGCACCTGCAATGTCATTCTCCAGAGAATCCCCGATCATAAAAGTATTCTCCGGCTTCATTCCCCATTTTTCTTCTGCCATGCGGAAAATCTGCACATCCGGCTTGGCCACGCCCACACCTGCAGACACGATCAGCTGATCCTCTGTAAACCATTTATCAAGTCCCAATGTGTGAAACTTCTGAACCTGATGGGAAAAAGGTCCGTTAGTGATCACACCCATTTTCACTCCGGCAGCTTCGCATTCGTCCAGCAGTTGTGTCATTACCCCTGAAACATGAAGATGGGACTGATTCTCTTTATATCTCTTCTGGAAGAGCTCTGCCTGCTCTCTGGTAAAGGGAATTCCAAGGTCTTTCATAGTATTTTCAATTCTGTAAATCCGGGATTCATGAATGGAAACCTGTCCACTCTCGCTGAACAGAAACATTTCAGCGCTTCTTTTCCCGAAGATCCGGTAAAACAGCTCCGGATCCGGAAGCTTCCTGCCCAGACTGAACTCACAGGCTGTAAGCAACGGCTCCATCTGGCTATATAAGGTATCATCTATATCGAAAACCAGAAATCTTTCGTTGTTCATTTTACTGACTCTTTTCCTTGTTCGTATAATTCTTAAAAATATTATGCCGCAGTCTGCCGACAATAAAATAATTATACCTTTTTAAGGTAGGTTACGCAATCTGTTATTCAATTTTCTATGTGTTTTCTAACTATTTCAAAGCATAGTATGTTTGAAAAATCAGTTTCTCAATCGGCACGCCTCGCTTTGTGGGAAATTTTGCCCGAAAAAAGAGGTTCACCTTTTTTACAGATGAACCTCTCTCATTCTATTATTTATTTTATTCACATTTCCGAAGCTTTTTAATTCCAGCCCTCGCCGTACTGGAGACCTGAGCCGCCTTCGTTATTCTCCCAGTCTTCCAGAAGATTATCATCCTGGCTGCTTCCCTGACCGTCACCGTTGTCCTTGGAATCCGTACTCTGTGTATTTGTGTTCTCGCCAAGAGTTACAGTTACTGTCTCTTCTTTGTAACCTTTTCCATCCGGAACCTCAATGGTAAGCTCTACATCCTCACCAGGCTCGTAGTAGGAAAGGAAATCAACCAGCTGTTCCTTGGTTGTAACAACCTTGCCTGCAAATTTTGTAATGATGGATTTTGCTTCAATACCAGCCTCATCAGCTGCACCGCCTTCTGTTACGTCTCTTACAAGAACGCCTTCCGGAACACCGTATGCTTCACTTACTGCACTGTCAACACTCCGAACTGTGATTCCCAGAACACCGTGGTTATCAACTTTATCTCTGGTCTCCTCATTCATCAGGCTCTCCAGCGTATCTGTTACATCAGAAATTGCAATTGCATAACCGATACCCTCAACCGCTGTGGAAGCAAGCTTTGCAGAGTTGATACCAACAACCTCACCGTTCATGTTCAGAAGAGCACCACCGCTGTTGCCTGGGTTGATTGCTGCATCTGTCTGGATCAGGTTTGTAGCGGAATTGCTGTCGCTGTCATAATCGCCGACTGTATCATCAGAATTCAGCTGACGGTTCTTGGCGCTTACAATACCGGTTGTTACGGACTGACCATAACCAAGTGCGTTACCAATTGCAACAACCTGTGCACCAACCTTCAGGTCATCGGAATTACCGATAGTTGCAATCGTAATGGCATCCATTGTATCGCTGTCAATATCATCCAGGGAAACTGCTACAACTGCAAGATCCCTCTCGCTGTCATAACCTTTTACCTTAGCCTCACATGCTGTGCTGTCACAGAAGCCAACAGATAAAGTCTCCGCACCTTCTACTACATGATAGTTGGTTGCGATCAGAAGCTCGGAATCGTTCTTACCAATGATAATACCGGAACCGCTTCCCTGTACTTCTCTCTGCTCAGGAGAGTAAGCACCGTACTGACCAAACATTCCGTAGTAGTTCTGAACCTCTTCTACAGATTTGGTTGTAATGGAAACGATACTTGGCATTGCCTCTTCTACAATATCAGATACATCAAGGCTACCCTTTGCTGTACTCTCATCTTTGCTGTCATCCTGGGAATCATCCGATTTCTTCTCGGATTTCAGCAGCTCAACTTTACCTTCGCTTGCTGCCTGTACGTTCTGCTCATAGCCTGTCAGATAGTTAACTCCTGTATATGTCCCTGCTGCAAGGCCGCCTGCCAGTACTGCGCAAAGACTAATGCTTGCTGCCTTTTTAAGTTTTCTCTTTAATTCTTCATTTCTATTCTTCATGATAAAAGCCTCCTTTAGAAACTCCTTTATGTTCTTTTCATTTGATAGTTCACAGTATATAGACAATTTGTGTTCTCTTTGTGGGAAAAATGTGTTTAAATTGTTAAATTCCGCCTTTTAATATTAGAGCGTGTTTGAAAAATCATTCCCGCAATCTGCACGCCCCACTTTGCGGGAGATTTCACCCGAATTCGGTTGCCGTAGCCCGCTACGGCGCCCTCATCCGAGCGAAATCTCCCACAAATTGTGACGCACATCTTGCAGAAAGCCTTTTTCAAACACGCTCTAGCATTAAAAAACCCGGACTGCAAGGCAATCCGGGTAAAGAACAATCATCTTTATTTGTTCGGCATGATCCAGAATTTCATGGTCGGGTAGCTGAGAACTACCTGAACCAGAATGTTCAGAACATTTGCGAGTGTAGGTGCAAGTGCTTCGGAAATACCGATGTTTACGAAAAAGCTCTGGCTGTAAGCCGGAAGTGCTGCGGATACAAGCACCAGCACAACTGCAAGTACAATGTATTTCGGTACAGCCTTCTCAAACGCTGCATTGGATTTGAAAACCAGATTCTTCTGTACAAAGAAGTTTACGGTCTGAGCTGCTGCAGTTGCAACCAAAAAGCTTAAAAATCCACATAAACCAAGATTGGACTCGATATTATCTGCGTAATTGAACACCAGAAACTTAAATGGTGTATTTGCAAAGCTTTTGAAAATAAAACCGGTACACAGCCACATGATAATGAAGTTTGTAATAGTTGCACAGTTGGATAATACGTTAAATTTAATAAATTCCCAGATATTCGGGTGATCTTCGATTAACTGTTTGATTTTTCCCATAATGATACTCCTCCTATTTCTGCTCTTCCAGATCTTTCTCATACTGCTTGTTCAGCTTCTGGTTTCTGAAAAATCCGCTGATTACTTTTCCAAGTCCGCTGAAATGACCGTTTACAACCTTTAGAAGTCCCTCTACCATTTCCATGGAAACCATACCGCCTGTCATCTTGGCGATTGCACGGAATGGCATGTTGTACTGGAACAGGGTGTTCAGATCCGGAATTCCCGCTGCCTCGCTCTTTTTCAGCTTTTCACCCAGCTTCTTACAGATGAAGCGGGCAATTCCGTTCTTCGCGTAATACATCTGGCAAAGGGCATCGTTCATGCCAAGCTCGCCGCTCCAGCTTCCGTCCGGAATGGAATGTCCCAGGATCGTCTCGTACTCCTCATTTCCGATCTGCTGGATTTTTCCCTCCACGTAAGAAGAAACGCGGTTAGTATAGTATGGCATTACCTCAGTGGTTCCGATAATGGCAAGAGAATCCTGAAGACGGATATCCGCACAGCTTGCACCGATCATAATGCTGTAAACGCCGCCTTCTACTTCCCATTTATTTGTCTTCATATTCCAGTAACGGAATGTCTTGTCGTCGAACTTAATGGTAACGGTTTTCTCCTCGCCTGCCTTTAAGAACACCTTGGAAAAACCTTTCAGTTCCTTGACCGGGCGGAAAACTTTTGCTCCCGGAAGTCCTACATAAAGCTGGGCAATCTCTGCACCATCATACTTTCCGGTGTTGCGAAGGGTAAACGTCGCCCCATCCGGCTTCACCTGAAGATTGTCATATTCAAATGTAGTGTAGGAAAGACCATATCCAAATGGATAGTTTACCGGCACACCTGCGGTGTCGAAGTAGCGGTATCCTACGTAAATTCCCTCTCTGTACTCAGAGTTCCGCTCCTGTGACGGATAGTAATTGTAAGAAGGAGTATCCTCATATTTCTTAATGTAAGTTTCAGCAAGCTTTCCGGATGGGTTGACTTTACCGGAAAGAATATCAAGCACTGCACCTGCACCTGCCTGACCCATGAGAGCGGTGTGAAGCAGGGCTTTGAAATGATGGTGCCATGGCATTTCAATAACAGAACCTGCACTGATGATACCAATCATGTTTGCGTTGGCTTTTGCCAGCTCCTGGATCAGGTTGATCTGGTTCTGCGGAATGCGGAGATGCTTGCGGTCAAGACCTTCTGTCTCGCTTTTCTCGTTCAATCCGAAGAAAAACAGAACCACATCAGAACGGCGGGCAAGATCTACGGCCTCTTTTTTCATAGCTTCGTCTTCCTTGCCATCGCGCTGATAACCGCGTACAATTCCAGTCACAGAGATTCCGCTGGTCTCCAGCATGTCCTTGATGGAATCTACTTTTGTGGAATTTACCATGGAAGAACCTGCGCCCTGGTATCTTGGGTCAAAAGCGAAGTCACCGATTATGGCTGCCTGAACCTTCGCTCCAACCGGAAGGATTCCGTCCTCATTTTTCAGAAGAACTGCACTGTTCTCGCAGGCAAGACGTGCCAGCTTGTGGTGCTCCTCATGAAGGGCTTTCTTGTCTGCCACTTTTTTATAATGCTTTGCATTCTCGGTGGTGGTAAGTACCAGATCAAGAAGCTCGTCTACGCGCTCGTCAATGTCCTTCTCGCTGATCTTGCCGCTTTCTACGCTGGCAAGAAGCTCTCTCGCTGCATCAAGTCCCGGAGTCGGCATTTCCAGGGTAGAACCGTTCTTTACACCGAGAGAATGGTCGTTAGAAGCACCCCAGTCAGTGATAACAGAGCCTTCGAAGCCCCACTCGTCACGGAGAATGTCTTTCAGCAGATGCTCGTTTTCGTTGGCGTAAACACCGTTTACCTCGTTGTAGCTGCTCATAACCGTTTTCGCGCCACCCTCTTTGATGGCAATCTCAAAACCGGTGAGGTAGATCTCACGGAGAGTTCTCTCATCTACCACTGCGTTCATTGCCATACGGCGAAGCTCCTGGCTGTTTACAGCGAAATGTTTTGCGCAGGCTGCTGCTCCTGTGCTCTGCACACCGCGGATAAAAGCAGCTGCCATTTTTCCGGAAAGATAGGGATCCTCGGAAAAATACTCGAAGTTACGTCCACAGAGAGGATTTCTCTTAATGTTCAGTCCAGGTCCAAGAAGAACGTTTACGTCTTCTTCCATGGATTCTTCACCAAGGGCAACGCCTACCCTCTGCTCCAGCTCTTCATCCCAGCTGTTTGCCATAGCTGCCGCTGTAGGAAAACAGGTTGCCGGTACTGCTGGATTGATTCCCAGATGATCTCCTGCTCCAGCCTGTTTACGCACACCATTCGGTCCGTCTGAACAGAAAATCGCCGGGATATCCAGACGCGGGAAATCTCTTGTCTGCCACTCGCTTTTTCCGCTGAGGAATGCGGCTTTTTCCTTCAGGGTCATGTTATCTATGATATTCTGATATTTCATGCTTGTGATCGCTCCCTTCTATATTGCCATAAATATAACATAACCCCGTCTGTAAAAGACGGGGTTATCACAAACTGTCAATATATTGCACAAGATGCATTAAAAAACCATTTATTTTTATCCCAGCACTTTCTGCAGCGTTTTCTCCAGCACCTGCAGATTCACAGGCTTGGAAAGATGTCCGTTCATACCGCTTGCCAGGGAACGTTTCACATCCTCGTCGAAAGCGTTGGCGCTCATTGCGTAAATCGGAATCTTTTTGCAATCCTCACGATCCAGATTCCGGATGGTCCGGGTTGCTTCCAGTCCGTCCATTTCCGGCATCATAATATCCATAAAGATCATATCGTAATATCCGGGAACGGATTCTTCCATGCGCCGCACAGCTTCTTTTCCGTTAACTGCCTGCTCGGTTTTAATTCCGTAATTTTCAAGAATCGTACAGATAATTTCCATATTCAGCTCATTATCCTCAACCACCAGGATTCTTTTTCCCGGGAAGCTGATCTCCTCCGGCTGGCTGGTGACCGTAGTCTTCTCTCCGCTTACCGGCTGAAGCTTCACGTTAAAGCTGAAGCTGCTTCCCTTACCAGGCTCACTTTCCAACTTAATATCGGAATCCATCATCCGCACAATTCTTCTGCTGATGGCAAGACCAAGACCAGTGCCCTGTTTTCTTGCATTTTCAGAATTATCCGCCTGCTCAAACTGCCGGAAAATAAGCTGCTGTTTCTCAGGTGCAATTCCAATTCCATCATCCCTGACCTGAAAATACAGATTGGAAAAGCCTTTCTCTTCTTCTGTCTCGCGAACGGTCAGCCACACATGTCCATCTGGTCTGGAATACTTCAGCGCATTTCCCAGAAGATTTACCAGAACCTGGTTCAGCCGCAGGGAATCTGCCATAAACCAATGGTTTTTCAGCTGGATATCTGCTATATACTGAATGTTATTTTCGTTCAGCTTCGCTTCCAGCAAAGGACGAAGTCCCTGTATCATCTCCATGAGATTGCATTTTTCTTCGATCAGCCTCATCTTTCCGCTCTCAATCTTGGACATATCCAGAATATCGTTGATAAGTCCAAGCAGATATTCCGAGGAGTACTCGATTTTTCTCAGACAGTCGATCCGCCGCTCCTCAGTCTGTCCATCTTTCAATGCAATCTCCGTCATACCTATAATACCGTTCATAGGAGTACGGATCTCATGAGACATACGGGCCAGGAAATCCGATTTCGCCTTAGCTGAAAGATCGTGACGCTCCAGGTTCAACCGGTTCTGAATAATTGCACTGATTTCTTCCAGACACTTGCACTCTTCTTTTTTCTCCAGAACATCCTGGTCAATGTCCTGGAATACAATACTTCCGGAATACTGTCCGTTGTCTGTCATATGGAATACAATATCGTTTCTGCCCGAAGCAAAAGGCTGAATCAGCGGCTCTTTCCGTATGCTTTCCCCGGAGGTCAGAAGCTGCTGCATTTCCTGGGTCTCCACAAAGTGCTGATATTGCTTCTCAGAACAGTGGACCATACCGTCCCAGCCATCCTTTTTCTCCCAGGTTTTCCAGCAGTACAGCAGGTTATTTACCATATATTCCCCATTGAAATGGGTGATCACAATGTCTGTCAGATGGTATTTCTCCTGCAGCTTCAACGCCAGAATATCCAGAACCACAGAAGTATCACCATCTCTGTCAAACAGGTTCAGAGCTATAGAGGAAAGTGTCATTTCCTTCAGACGTTCCAGAGAAGCCACCTCCGCAAATGCCACATCAACAGCACAGGCTTTTTCCTCAGTTGAAAGCTCCTCATAGAATATAATTTCCTGCTTTCCATGACGTGCAGCTGTAAGAGCAGTCTTCGTCTGTTCAAGTGCCTCAGACAGCGAATTTCTGCTGCCTGTAACTGCGATTCCACATTTCAGGGAAAGGGACAGATGCTTCTCATCTGTAAGCGCCCCAAACTCCTTTTCCAGTCCCTGCACACTTCTCACGATCGGTCCGGTCGTACATACCGGCAGCCATACCAGCATCTGGTCTGCACCAGCCCTGATATAAATACCACCGTTTAAACCGTCCTCCTGGAAGCGCTTCGCCAGCAGACCGGCAAACTGCTCCAGGATAATATCTCCGAAGATCAGGCCATAGCGCTCATCGATTTTGGAAAACTGCTGGATTTCCAGAAGTACCAGTACTCCTTCCGGGTCATCCCGACACAGTGTTTCCACAACTTCCAGTCCGCTTCCAAGGCGGTAAAAAGATGTAATGGAGTCATAAATCTGCTTTCTTTTCTGCGCCTGCTCCAGAAGCTTGTGCTGATGCACATTGTGAATACAGCCAACGACCCTGCTGCGCTCTTTATTCTCATCAAAAGTAATGCTTCCGGATAGATTTACCCACTGAAATTCTCCATTGGCATGCTGCAGACGAAAGTCAACATCCAGAACGCCGTCTGAGCTTTTTACTGCGTTCACCAGCTTTGCCTTATCTGCCGGATGGATACTGTCATTATCAAGAAATTCCGGATGCTTTCCGCAGTCCCATACACCGTCATTGCCTTTACTGTTAACTATTTCCAGCAGTTTTTCCTTACATTTGTAGGTAAAAAAGGCATCCTGGGAACTTTCTACCGCAATCCGATAGCGCTCCTTTTCCTCCAGAAGCTGATTCTCTGTCTGCATCTGGGTATCCGTCAGATTCTCTATCACTTTATGGAGCTCATCAAGCTCCTGAATACCTGACTCCTGAAAACCGTGAATTCCCTTCACTCCGCCTCGTACACTCTCCACCAGATGGTAAACCGGTTCCGTCGCATACTGGACAAGAAAATAAACCAGAATAACCGCCATCAGGGCACTTCCCAGAATCGCTCCCAGAATTCTCTCATAAACATCGGAAATCAATCCATACACAGAATCCTCTGTAACAAAACCGCACAATGCCCACTGCGTATCTTCATACGGCACATTTCTGCTGTACTGCGTAAGCAGTATCAGAATAGGAAGAAAAAATATCCGGCAGTTCTTCTGCTCCTACTTCTCCGTTCAAAGAGCTGTTGACTGCTTCCTCAAGGTCGGATACGGAACCCTGACTGTAGCTCTCCACGTAGATACCCTCCTCTTTTCCAACGGAGGCGTTAAATTCCTTTACAAGGGTGTCAAACATTGCCTGTTGGGCACCGTTGTAATAATGCCAGATCGTCAGGGACACCGGGTGATCCGAATCCAGCTTTACAGATTTACCGCTTCCGTCCTTGCTGCTTCCACAACCAGCTAAAGATGCGGTCATTATTGCGATTAACATCATTGCCACACATTTTTTCTTCATACTCTTTTACTCCCTCACGGCACCTGATGCCGCAGCTTAACTCAATATATACTTCTGCCTGCAGCACTGTCCAAAGACCGGCTGACATGGCAGACCAGAGCGTGTTTGAAATTCCAAATCTTCAAAACAAAAAGCCCCTGCAACAAGTAAAATGCATCGCTGACTTCTACGGAATACAATATCCTTTCCAGCGTTTTTACATGTCACATGGGTAAATTTATAACGCATAGGCTTATTATAGGAAATGTGAGAAAAAGAATCAATAAATATTCATGAAAAAGGACAGAAAATATTTCATTCCTGTCCTTTCAAAATATACGTTATTTCACAGTCACCTTACACTTAACTGTTTTCTTCCCTGCTTTCACCGTAATTACGGCTGTTCCTTTTTTCTTTGCAGTAATTCTGCCCTTGGAATCCACCTTTACTACCTTGGAGGAGCTGGATTTGTAGGTGATTTTTTCTTTGCTTGTTACTGGCTTTAAAACCGGTTTCAGGGAATATTTCTGATTTTTCTTTAATTTCAGTGTTTTCGGCACACCTGTAATCTTTGTGGTTTTTACAGCGCTTTTCTGGACTTTTACGGTAACAGACTTTTCATATCCGCTGTTCAGGTATATGTGAATACGGGTTTTGCCTGTAGTTTTACCGGCGGTAATGTTACAGGTTCCATCTGAACTAACAGATACATCTGCAATACTCCAGTTATCAGTACTCCAGGTGGAAATGAAATCTCCCTTTGCAAGCCCGGTTACTTTCAGACACTTCGTCTTCTGTCTGGTCTTCAGCACAATACTGGACTGATTCAATTTCATTGTTGGCTGCAGTCTGTCCCGGGTAATTTTTGTTTCCTGCTCGCCGCATGCACTGCAGGTACGTGTCTGGACTTCTTCCTCATCCACAGTTGCTTCCTGGGTTACTGCCCATGCAGAAAATTTATGTCCGGTTGCTTTTATTGTAGTTCTCTTTTCCGTATCGCAATATCTGCAGGTGTATTCATCGACTCCGTCATCTGTACAGGTTGCATCTTCATGCCATGACCTTACCCAGCTATGTCCGGTTGCCGGAATTGTCTCTTTCTTTTTGTCACCACATCTTCTGCAGGTATAAGTTTTTTCTCCGTCACTTTCACAGGAAGCATCTTCTGTTGTTTCCCCACGGTTCCAGTCATGACCAAGTGCCGGTGTTTCTTTCGTATAGTAATCACCGCAAAATTCACAGATTTCTTCTTCGGATCCTGAATAGGTACAGCCACTCATTTTTATCACATGTGACTTGTAGGAATGAGTATGGTTCGGATTGTAGCTGTAATATACGGTTGTATTTGAATCACAAATGTATCTGGGCTGCCACGTGCTGCTATTTGCATAGCAGCGGATACTTCTCAGCTTGGCACAGTTTTTAAACGCATCATTTCCTATAGATGTCAAACTTGCCGGGATTTCTATGGTTTCTAACGCATTACATCTGCCAAAAGTCTGATCTCCAATTCTGGTCAGGCCCTCTGAAAGCTTTACACTTGTCAGACTGGTACACCCCTGAAATACACCGCTTCCAATGCTCGTTACGCTTGCAGGAATAGTTATGCTTGTCAAACTGCTGCACTTCCAGAATGCCTGAACTTCTATAGAGGTTACCGTTCCCGGAATGGTTACGCTTGTCAGACTGGTGCAATTGCCAAAGGTCATACCATCTATGACGGTTACGCCTTCTGGAATTGTCACACTTGTCAGATTGGTGCAGCCAGTAAATGCGCCGGAACCAATGCCGGTCACTCCTTCTGAGATAACCACACTTGTTATCTTAGTGTTGCCAGCAAATGCATCATCTGCTATGCTTCCAGTTCCGGAAATTACCAGTTTCCCATCATCAGACAAGGTATAGGTAATTCCTGTGTCTTCTCCATCTGAAAAAACCAGGGCTTCGTCTGCTGTTGCCGCTTCCTCATTCTGCCATTCTGCAGCTGCTTCCATGCCAGACGCATCTGAGAATGAATCCTCTGACGGCTGATCCTCCGCCTGATCCATCTCCGGAGTCTGAACCTGTTCCTGAACCTCATCCTGATTATCCAGACCCTCATTCTCCACTTCGTCAAATACTGCTTCTGCTACTTCCTCAGAAGAAAAATCAGCTCCACTTACTGCCAGTGCTGCTCCGTCTGCACTTGTGATTGCCAGCAGCAATGCTGCGGCCAGTGCCAGTCGTCTGTTTCTCATACGCTTTACCTCGCTATTCTTTTTTTCGTCTTTTCAAACACACTCCAGAGGCAAAGATTTTTCCATTAATATCTGCTGTATAACACTAAACACTTCCCCAAAATGGATAACCTGCTATTCTGCAAATGAGCCAGCAGCATACTCCCTCCCAAAATTTGTCAGACGATTAATTTAATGATAGCGTAAAACCGCATTTAAAACAATTAACTAACAGCATAGTATAGACGATAATATCAAAAAAAGACAGAGAATCTTTCATCTCTGTCCAAAAGTTTGGTCTCATAATTATAGCAATGCACAACTTTTATACATTACAAGCCTACCGTTCACAACGTAAACCAAAACTATTTCTTCAATGTTTCATTCATACTTCCCATGCGGTATCCCTGGAGATCCATGGTCACGTATGTAAAGCCATATTCTTTGAAGGCTTTCACGATCTGGTTGCGGTTCTCCAGGACTTTCTGGAGTTCATCTGGCAGTACTTCAATTCGTGCCAGTGTACCATGAATACGCACACGTAGCTGATGAAATCCCAGATCCAGAAGAAGCTGCTCTGCCTTATCTACCATGCCAAGTTTCTCCTTCGTGATGGTCTCGCCGTACACAAAACGGGAAGAAAGACAGGCGAAGGACTGTTTCTCCCAGGTGGGAAGGTCAAGGTCTTTGGACAGGGCGCGGATGTCTTCTTTATATAATTCGCTATGGCGCAGCGGGCTCTTAACTCCAAGCTCTGCAACAGCCTGTAAACCAGGTCTGTAATCGCCGTTGTCGTCCATATTGGAGCCTTCTGCCACTGCATTCAGCCCCTCTTTTCTGGCAATGTCCCAAATTTTCTCAAATAACTCTTTCTTACAGATATAGCAACGATTGGCAGGATTCTGGCAGAAGCCCTCAATTTCCAATTCTTCAGACTCTACTGTAATGTGTCGGATTCCTTCCTTCTCACAGAAGGCTTTCGCCTCCTCCAGTTCTCTCTTCGGGAAAGAACAGGACATGGCAGTAATCGCGATACATTTATCCCCCAGCACATCGTGTGCTGTTTTCAAAAGAAACGTGGAGTCCACCCCGCTTGAAAAAGCCACAGCCACACTTCCCAGACTGCGTAAGTATTCTTTTAAAGCTTCGTATTTATTCTGCTGCTCTTTGGTTGCAGTGATTTCGCTCATATGATTATCCTCCCACGGCAATATGTTGCTATTTATGTTACTACGAATTATCCTAGTATGTCAATGGGATTAATTGTGATTTTCTTCATCATCCTTAACTTAAACGCCAGGTTCATTCCCCCTGGTGTTCTTTCAGTCTCTGTTCAGCTGCGATCCGCTTGGGATGTTCCGGTGGGTAGCATTCCCGGAAGCCTTCCACGGCGGCTTTCAGATATATATCTTCTTTTTCTTCATCTCCAAGTGCACGGTAAACGCGTGCCAGATTCCAGGTAGGCTCTGCAACTGCCGAACCTACAAGTCCATTTTCCTTCGTAAGCTCCAGCGCCTCTGTCAGATATGGGATCGCTTCTTCCGGTCTTCCCAGGTCCAGGTAGACTACACTCATATTGTTGTCCACCATCAGAAGCATAGAACCCTCACGATAGCCATTCTTAAGCAGCTGATTGCGAACCGCAAGATGACATGCCAACGACTCTTCCCTTCGTCCGGCGGCATTGTACATTCGTGCCAGTTCCTCTGACATGGCAGAATACATCTGATTTTTCTCACCACAGTACATTTTGCACCTGTCCGTTGCTTGTTCCATACAATAGGCGGCTTCTTCCATATTCTGATCCATAGCTGCAAGCTGACCACGAAGCTGCCATATTGCATACTCACTCTCACCCTGACGCTTTCTTTGTATCTGTTGTATCTGCTCTATTTTTTCCAGACAATCTGCCAGCTTTTCTTTTTCCTGAAGAAACATATGACATTCTGCTTTTTGATAAAGAAAATCCAGTATTCTCTGGCTATGCCCCCATTGTACACACATGAGGATTCCACGTTCTGCCCACATTTCAGCCTTTTTCACATTAAGCTTCAATATCTGCATATTCGTCTGCAAAAGCGCATATCCAATTTTATAATCAATATTATCCTTCTGTTGAAAAATTAAATCACAGATCTCCCGGTAACACTCATAATTACTGCTTTGCTCCAGCCTATTGCAAAAATCACTTATAGCAAACAACATCCATTCCGATGATAGCGTTCTCTTTTTCAGCTGTTCGCGGAAGAGTTCTATATATTCTTCGTTTTGTTCAGGTTTTGTCTCTGTCAGACACGCTACCATAAACTTCGTCTCATTGGAAATCTGTGCACATCTTTTTTCCAGTTTCTGGATTTTCCCGCACATAGGAACCGGCAGCTCCAGATATCGGGCAGCCTCTGCCGCCAGTGCCACAAGCTGGCCACTGACCGCTCCCTGTACTCTGGAAATTCCCTGGAAGACAAGCCACGCAATTTCCTCCATACGAGGATCCTCGTCTTTCGATGCCTGTTTCGGGAAAAAGCACTTCTGTGCCCGTTCCCAGAATGGCTGAAACTCAGCTTCTGAAAAATCCTTTGTACACAGACTCTCTGCAATTACAGGATGCATACGGTAACCATTTCCCGTATCTTCCAGCCAGCCGAATTTCACCAGTCTGCCAAGCGCCTCTCCCAGAGTTTCGTTTTTCTTCAAAAATCCCTGGAAAAACATCACAGTAAAATTCCGGTCAATTTCCTGATACGGCAGAAGCGCGAACATCCTCGCCAGCTGGCTTCCGGTTTCTCCAATATCAGCCAGTTTGTACAGCCCACGGTACATATCAATGAGTCCGGACTCTTCTGCAACATCATTCCAGTTATTCTGCAGCTCTTCTTCCAGATAATCCCAATTACCAAAATAGTAGGTCCCCGCTTTTCCAAGAAGCTTCAATGTCAGAGGATGCTGAAAAATCTCTTTTTCCAGCAAACGACTCAGCCGGTCTTTTTCCTCTCTGGAAAGTATTTTGTTGTAATTGTCACGAAAAATCAAACTTAAGGCACTTTTTTGCGGTGTCTTTATGCCAAATGTAGTAAACCCATCCAGATGTTTCTGACGTGAAGTAACAAATATAGTGCACGGCAGATCTTTCAGTTCTGACAGGTAAGGATCTTCCTCTTCCGTATGGTTCATATTATCCAGAAAAAGCACTGTTTTTTCCTGATGCTCTTCTGACAGATGATAGATACTTTCGTGAAATCTTTCTTCCACGCTCTCACCAGTAAGATTCAGAAAACTTCTGGAAAAACTGGCCGCCAGATTCTCCTCATACTGAACAGCTGCGATCCGGCACTTTACTTCTTCCTGCTCCATCCAGCTCACAAGCTGACGCATGAGTTCTGTTTTTCCAATTCCTCCAATTCCGGAAATCAGATACTTTCCGGAATTGAAGAACATCTCTTTCAAGTCATATAACTCTTCTTCTCTGCCAAAGAAATGGCTGGCTTTCACAGATTTCCGGAACAATTCACAGTTTCGCAGGGTGAGAAAGCTCTGCCTGGTTTCCCCGGATTCCTGATAAATACAGCTCCAGATATATTCCGGCTTTAAGTCTTCACGGTTTCTTACCAGTTTCATTTTTGCCCCGGATATTTCCGGCCCCGCCATCGCGTGCAGACTAAGCAGGGTAAACAGCCAGGCATCCCCAAAGGACTGGGAAAAATCCTTCTGTTTTTTCTCTATATAATCGATCCAGAAGATCAGCTTTTCCCCACACTCTTGGGACAGCCATGGATCTGACTCCATGACCATGCCCAGAAATTTTCTCAGCTTCTGTACAAACACAGAATGGTTATAATTTTTCTCTTTCAGGAATTTTTCAAAAATCAGTACCTGACTGCCAAATGTCTCCGCATTCAGACCTTCCAGTATCTCCTGCATATAAACCTCATACAAGGGAAAGCTTTCCTTACGGTTACAGAATTCCGAGTGATACCGGTTCTGGCTTCCGCTCTTTCGAAAAATCATTTTTCCGTGTTTCGTACTTTTCCACTCATAGAGAAGACATTCGTCCCAGAATTTGACCAGGGTCAGACCCTTTTTACTTTTTTCTCCTAGAATTCCGGTAGAATAGACCGGATAATCTTTCACGGTAAACAACCGATATAAGTTTTTCAGCGAAAGCAACACATTTGCCTGCTCATCTTTTTTCATGTCACGTTCTCTCCGGTTGTAAACACAGTTCCTTTTTTATTACTGTCTGCTGGTCACCTGACCAGCAGCACTTTTTACAGGTAACTAAATACAACAATTGATTTCTTATTTTTTGATTGTAATCTTAGCTTTCTTTGTGTACACGCCAAACACCTTCTGTTTCTGCTTGTTCAGCTTATATGCACACGCACGTATATAATAGGTATGTCCCTTCGTCAGGTTCTTCACAGTTACCGTATTCTTTTTGGATTCCTTGATGTCCACAATATCATAAAGATTGGAATCTGCGGTAACCACAAACGCATATCCGGCAGCACCTTTTACCTTGGATGCCGTAATGGTGATCGTGCCCTTCTTGTTATTCTTTACACTGATCTTCTTTACCTTCGGCACAACATAGGTTGTAAACTTAACAGCCTTGCTATACTTTCCAGTAGCCTTCTTGCCACCGCCCTGTGCGATTGCTCTTACTTTTACATAATAGGTCTTTCCAGATTTCAAACCGTAGATCAGTTCATTGTTTTTATTTTCCTCGACAATATAATTCTTTACCTTCTTCTTGAATTTCTTGTCAGTGGAAATTGTGATCTGATATCCGGTTGCACTTGCAATCCGCTTCCAGGAAATCTTGGCGCCATCGGTAAGCACATTGGTGGCCTTGGTTCCAGTAACCTTCGGAAGCTTGGACGGAATTACGGTGTTCTGGTTGCCATTAGATGGATTTGGTGCTTTGGTTGGCTCTGGGGCTTTGGTCGGGTTCGGGGCCTTAGTCGGTTCCGGGGCTTTGGTCGGGTTCGGAGCCTTGGTTGGCTCTGGGGCCTTGGTCGGTTCCGGGTTCTTAGTCCAGTGTGCATAAAATTTAACACCATTTACTAATTCAGACCCTGTTGGTGTATAAGGATTCTCTATCTTATCCTCATACCAATCCATCCAATAGTCAAAGGTATAGCCTTCACGGGTAGGATTGCTCAGACTGATACTGTTTCCTCCTACAAAAGTGGATGGATTGGAGCTATTATTCGTTCCACCGTCCAGATCATAGGTAATCGGAAGCACATCGCCATCCTCATAATAGAAAGTATAACGGTCATTAAAATAATTATCAACATAGGAATTTCTTACAACATATAATTTACAGCTGTCTTTGATGGAATCAAAGGCATAATAGTTTGAATGATCCCCAAGGGAAGCCAGGCTTGCACGATCCAGATCCAGTACCCGGGCCGGAATATGGATTTCTGTAAATTTACAGGAATCAAAGGCAAATCCGCTTAACAGAACCACATCTGACGGAAGTGTATAGCTTCCTGCCCAGCTTTTTCCTGCAGGATAGCAACAAATATTATTGCCTATAACCTCTCCACCGTAGGTTTTGTAAACTTTGTCATAAAGAATACCATCTTTTGAGAAAAAGATGGAGTTTCCTGCATCTACCGTAATGGACTGCAGATCTGTACAACCCTTAAAGGAGCCGTCCCAGATGGATTTCACATCAGAACCAACACGGATGCTTACGATACCACTGTCAGCGAACTGATAATGTAGGCTGTCTGTTCCATGGATATATACATTTTCAAGATGAAGGTTCTTGCAGCCCATAAATGCAGCGTCTTCAATGCCTCCGCTTACACTTGCCGGAAGAGAAGTAAATCCGGTAAGGGCGGTACATCCCTTGAATGCATAACTTCCGATTCTTGTCAGACCATCTGGAAGATTTATGGTTGTAAGGTTTTTATTATCTGTGAATGTCTCAGAGCCAATTTCTTTCAGAGTAGATGGAAGTGTTACTTTTTTCAGAGTTTTAATATTTACCATATGTCCCTCTGTAGGTTCTCCCTCTTCATCCCATTTTGTCCACTCAGTTGTATCAATTCCATTTATATAGGTAAGACCTTCCGCAAAGGAAACCTCCTCCACAGATTGCTCGTCTCCCATATCCAGATAGGAAGGGGCGTTGTAAATTCTTTTCAGATTAACACAGCCTTTAAAAGCCTCCCCATCAATTTCATTGTATGCTCCCGTTGGTGGAAGTGTTATTTCTTCCAGTTTATCACAACCCAGGAATGCCCATTCGTCTATTTTTACAGGCTGAGCACTTCCCACTGCTGCATTAAAATATACGATCTGAAGATTTGTACAACCAGCAAAAGCTCTGTATCCAATGGATAATGTAGGGTTCTGTGGAAGCTGAATTGCCGCTATTCCCCTATGATTATAAAACGCATCTCTCAGTACACAGCATACACTGTCAGGAAGAATCACCTTATATAACATATAGTCACTGCTTTTCCCGCCATAAGTGAAGCTATAATATGCCTCGTACGGATTAGTTTTGTCTGGATCGCAGTAACCTACTCCAATTACTTTCTTTGCCACACCATTTTTATATACAACACTTGGAAACTGCAATTCCATAGAAGTCGCTTTGTCTACAGAACTAATAAATGCCTCTCCCTTTGTTCCATATTCATAGGCATTCCAGATCTGTCCCTTACTGTCTGTCCAGGAAAATCCTTCCTTATCCCACTTTTCCGGTTTAAAGTTAAAGAACTGACCGGAGTCTGCATGTACACTCAGCGCCATGCCAAGGCACATGATAATGCCCAGAAACAGCATTTTGATACATCTTGAAATTTGTTTTTTCACTCTTTCTTCCTCCCTCATTGTTTCAGTCATTTCCCTGTAAACGGTAACACAGCATCCTCTGTTTTCTGCAAAATTCATCAGGAAAATTCACTCTTTTTTCTCATAAAAAGAATATCATATTGAAATTTTTGAAACAATAATGTTAAGGAAGGTTACGGTTTTTATGCACAAGATTGCTTTTTTTATGCATATAAAAACCTATGGAAAATTATGGTCATGAATCTTTGGGTACACAGATTGATGGAATAAATTTTCAAACACATTTTAGAGCATGTCTGAAAAAGGCTTTCTGCAAAATTTAAATCTGAAATAAAAAAAGGACTGCCACTTCCAACATGCATCTTTCGCATATCAGACACGACAGCCCTCACTGGCATCACGCCACTTCCTTATTTATTGTTCATAGATTTTACAAAAGCATTACTGTCCACTCCGCTGCCCAAAAGCTCTTCACGGAACGCAGCCAGCCATAGACTCTATTACTCGGTAAACAGTGGTGTAGAATAATATCTGTCACCAGTATCCGGGAGAAGTGCTACGATCACTTTGCCCTTGTTCTCAGGTTTCTTCGCATACTTGATTGCAGCGCTTAATGCAGCACCAGAAGAGATTCCAACCAGGATTCCTTCTTTGTGTGCAAGAAGCTTCGCTGTGGCAAATGCCTCATCAGCCTCTGCTTTATAAATCTCATCATAAACATTGGTATTCAGAACATCCGGAACAAATCCGGCACCGATTCCCTGGATCTTGTGCGGACCTGCTTTTCCCTCAGATAATACCGGGGAGGTAGAAGGCTCAAGTGCTACAATTTTCACATTCGGGTTCTGCTCTTTCAGATATTCGCCTGTTCCGGTAAGGGTTCCGCCTGTACCAACACCTGCGATGAAGATATCAACCTTTCCCTCAGTGTCCCTCCAGATCTCCGGACCTGTAGTAGCCTTGTGCACTGCCGGGTTCGCCGGGTTCACAAACTGTCCTGGGATGAAGCTGTTCGGAATCTCCTCTGCCAGTTCGTTGGCCCTGGCAATGGCACCTTTCATTCCCTTGGTTCCATCGGTAAGAACAAGCTCTGCGCCGTATGCTTTCAAAATGTTTCGACGCTCAACACTCATGGTCTCTGGCATGGTGAGGATGATTCTGTATCCCTTAGCTGCTGCGATAGATGCCAGACCGATTCCGGTATTTCCAGAAGTTGGCTCAATGATTACGGAACCTTCCTTCAGAATTCCTTTCTGCTCTGCGTCCTCGATCATAGCCTTGGCAATTCTGTCCTTAACGCTTCCTGCCGGGTTAAAGTATTCCAGCTTCACAAGAACAGTAGCTTCCAGTCCAAGCTCCTTCTCAATATTAGTAACCTCTACAAGTGGGGTGTTTCCGATTAATCCAAGTGTTCCCTTATAGTATGCCATATCCATTCCTTTCCCGGCGCCTGCGGCCGCTTTACATTTATTCGAGGTGATGTCGCCGTATGGCGGCCCGCCTGTTATGTCTGTATCTGCCCCCAGTAACTGCCAGCTTGCTTCTTCGCAATAATTGTCGATATTCCGTATTGATTTACTGGGTTATTTATTCGTTAAATGGATATTACCACTATTAACCCACTATGTCAATAGGTTTTTGGGATTTTATATAAGAAAATAGATTGGAGCGTTACTGTTCACTGGTAACATTCCGCGAGGTGTTTTTTGTGAACAAAGTTCACAGTAACATTAGAGCCGTCGCGTAGCGACGCTTGTACGATTTCTATACACTACAAAATCTCCACAATATACAAGAAAAGTACACCCAGTACTAATTAACACGTTGTGTTGTTTCGTGTTTTTAGCTGAATGTACCTTATTTTAAATAAATTATCACTCCTCTTCCTCAGCAACTTCACAGACCATCTCATATGCATCTTCCAGCGCGTCCAGAGCCTCAGTCAGTGTATCGACTTTCCTTACATCTGCGCCATCATCCTCATACTCCTGGATCAAATCTGAAAACTGGTCTTTCAGTTCCTCCATGTAATCTACAACCTGCTGTAATTTCTCTTCTTTTTCCAGTACTGCTGATAAATTAATAATTTTTCCCATAGTATGATGTCCTCCGCTTTCAAAAAAATGTTTTCTAAAGGTTTTTCATATTTTCCAAATCATAACATGTCCGAAACGTTCTCTCAATATTTCGTTTCAAGTTTCGCCTGCAGATTATAACGTATATTTTACAGAAAACCTTTTTTCAAACACGCTATAAAGTTTTTTCCTTTTATAATTATAACGTAGTCTGTAAATTCTTTTACAGGATTCCGCCCCGCATGCGCCGTCTCGTACTTCGCCAGCTATAATTTGCAAAAGCATCCTGGATTTCCTTTCGCTTAAGACGACTGATGGGGATTTCTGTCTTATCCGACAGCTTCAGAATATCCGTAGGCATAGCCACGATTTCCCTCATGGAAACCAGCGCCCACCGGATCGGGCGGCAAAACTCATTGGCTGGCAGAACCTTTTCCAGATCTGCCATAGACATGGAAGCATCTATCACGCCCTTTTTCGTGTGAATTTTCGCTCGTTTTCCATCTGCTTCTGCATACAGAATATCGGAAATGTAAATGCTCTCCTCCAGCCGTCCCACTTTCACGTTCACAGTCCGCAGGGAGTAGACACTGTCAAAAAAGCGATCCAGAATGTGAAACAGCTTCTCTTTTCTCACTGGCTTCACCATGTAATGAAGCGCCTCAATATCAAAGGCCTCTGCTGCAAACTCCGTACTGGTGCTCCCGAACACAATCTGCACCCGGCTGTTTCTTGAAATCAGCTTCTTCGCCGTCTCCATACCGTTCATCCCACTCATAAAAATATCCATAAAAACCAGTGAATAAACGGATGTATCTGAGGATAAAAATGCCTCCCCGGAAGAAAATTCTTCTATTTTCACATATAGGTTATTTTTGTCTGTGTATTCCGAAAGCAGCCGGGTGATATTCTCCCTGTCTTCCGCAAGGTCATCACAAACCGCTATTCTTATCTCCTGGTTCATGTGTTGTTCCTCCCATAGAATCTGTCTGAGGTCTGTTTCTGAATCTGCCATCCCTCATATTTCTGCATAATAAATGCCGCATTCTCCGGGTAAAAATCTGTCTTTTATGATTCGCTCAGTTTTTGAAACATTTCCAGATATTCCTGCTCTACTTCAACAAACGGCCGCACTGTATAATCCAGCTCAAAGTGCAGCTTCGGTGCATCCCCCGGTTGTTTCTCTTCCAGAAGAACCTCTAAATCATACCAGAGAAGATCATCATCGATTTCTTTCAGACGCTGCGCTTCTTCATCAGTCAGACTGCTTCCCAGAAATTTCTTATAAATCACCTGAAGCAGCTGCTCTTCCACCTCACGGTATCTGGGCATCTCCTGCTTCAGCGGACGGGGCACATCTGACATATAGCACTCGCTGGCATCATGCAAAAGACAAGCCAGCGCCTGACGATTGGAATACCCTCGCCCAAGAGCCTCCTTCGCACAGCAAATACAATGCTCCCCAACAGACCAGAAAGAACTTACATGTCCATTTCCCCTACATGTCAGCGACAACGCATGTGCAATATCCTGAATATCGATCTTCTCCGCCTCCGGATGAACCGGATTGAAATGGTTTCTTGTGTATGTGGTTATGTAACTCATAGGATGCCTCCCCTACTGCTCTTTTCTTTTTCTTGCAAGATACTCATCCAGTTCTTTCTTGATTTTCTCCGGAATCTCCCTTGCAACCGGACACACTGCTGCATTTGCAAAACGTTCTGTAAACTTCACCAGAAAATCAATATCCCCCTGTAGCTGCTCCATGGACATAACCTCCTTCACATCATAGCGGCAATGAATTGGTGCCACATTGGAGCTGGCAATTCTGGCAAAAGAGAGTGCCGGAATTCCGCTGTCTGCAAAAGGTGTAGAATCACTGGAATACACTCCGGTCTTTGCCTCAATTGGAAAACCGATTTCTGCTGCCATATAAGATATATAATGTGCCAGCTTATCCTCTGCGGAAACACAGGAGATAAATTTACCCATGTAAGTTCCAATCATATCCAGATTAATGTTCAGCACTATTTTGTCCAGTTCCTCTTTATGCTCCTTCACATATGCTTTAGAGCCCAGAAGCCCTCTCTCCTCACTTCCGCAGAATACGAAACGAAGACCATAGTTCAGTTCTTTTCCCTTCAGCTGTTCCATAATTCCAAGCAAACCTGCGCAGCCACTCATGTTGTCATAAGCGCCGTGGGATAAAGAAGTGGAATCGTAATGGGCACTAAGCACAATAAACTCGTCCCGTCTGCCAGGAAGCTCTGCAATTACATTGTGGGACTCTCCGTCGTACTCTTTCTGGGAAACCTCCAGGCGAATATTCTTCACCTTATTTTTCACCAGTTCTACTGCCTGGCTGGAATGGATCATGGCGCAAAGAACTTTCCGTTCTTCCCCTACAACGGCTTCGCGCAGATCGCGCTGGTCAATATCTGTATTTGGATAATACATATTTCCGTACTGGAAAATAATTCCCTTTGCTCCTGCTTTCATCAGATCCTGGTAAACAAAAAATCCCACTCCCTGAGTGTCCATCAGTACAATTTTATCTTTTGCACCTGCTATGGAAACAGGATCCGTTCCCGGCATATAATAAAGCTCTCCCTCTACGCTGCCGCTGCCACAGCAGTTAAACGCCTTACAGGTGATTTCCTTCCCATCTGCAAACAAATGCGCAGATTCAATCTCTCCCATAGCAACCCGGAAAGCCTCCAGCCTCGCTGGCACTCCCAGCGCCTCGCACTGCGCTTTCAGAAATTCAGCAACCTGCAGTTCCTCCTTCGTGCCACTGGCGTGGACGAAATCGGTGGATTCGAAAATATTGGATAAATTCATGATGGTTTTCTCCTTTGTGAATTGAAGATAAAATCTCCGGCTCTCAGAGTGTCCCTGAGAACCGGAGGTTTGTTTTTATAAATTTCACTTAAGTTTATAACATTTTACGTATTAATACCTTTCATCGTGATTTGTTTCCCTTACTTAAATTTAGTTTTCGGTTACATTTGCTCTTTTTTCAAGTTCTCTTTTTAGTCTTTGAATTTCTAATTCGGCCGCTTCTGCCCGCTTTTCAGCCGCTTCTGCTCGTTCTCTTTCTCTCTGTGTATTTCGTCTTTCAGCCTAAATGTCCATTTTCTCCATGTTTTCAAACAGATAACCCATTCCACGACCTCCAATCTCGCCCATCATCTCTCTTGCTTATTCCACGGGCACATTCATCTTTATTAGTAAAGTCCATAAAATCTTCTTATAAATTTCTTTTATCGCTTCCGGCGCATTGCTGTAAATAGAGTTGATTTGCTGGATACATCCTTGATATCTTCAGGCTGAACATTCGCAAACAATGGAATATTCGTATAATTTCTCAAAAACTGGCTGGCAAGTGTATCGTTTTTGAAAATCTCACGGCTGTTCACATCTCTTGTATGCAGCTCCGGATGGTAAGCAGTGTCTCTTTTTCTTTTGTTCTGTGGCTTTCTGCTCATTTTTCCTCCTTACGCAGGAAACGCTTCACAGATCAAAAGATATCTACAAGTTCATAGTAACACGCACAAATTCAGAATACAAGAAGGGACCATAAAATTTTCACTTCATATGATTGACCATAGAATGCCTTTTCCAATGTTTTACTAATAGTGCGTTTAAAGATTGCATCCAATCTCCTTCTTGACAGTCATGCTTCTTTTTATATCTGTCTCCCCCCACAAATAACCAAATATAATATGTACACTCCTTAATTTACTTTAAAAGAAATAGCCATGCGAGCCCCCTCGCACAGCCATCTCATATCTTTCATATTATTCAATTTCCTCACACAAACGGATTATAAAATCTCCCCCACCGTATCGTCACCGTCATGCTGACTACCAGCAGCAGCACGCCAACTCCAATTGCCACGAAGTCCCTTTTCTCAAAAGGTCTCTTCATATACCACGTTCTCTTCTTATCCTTTCCGAACCCACGCAACTCCATTGCATTAGAAATAGTATCAATCCGATTCAGGCTGGTGAGGATCAGCGGTAGAAGAATATTCACCGAATTCTTCAACCGGGCAAAAAAGTGCTCGTTTTTTCCAAGTTCTACGCCCCTTGCCTGCTGAGCCTGGCTGATGCTGTGGTAGTCACGCTGAATGTCTGGAATGTATCGAAGCGCAATCGCCACAGAATAACCCACTTTATAGGAAATTCCAATACTGTTCAGGCTAGCAGCAAACTCACTTGGGTTCGTTGCAGAAATAAACAAGATCGCAACCGGCAGCGCAACAAAATATTTCAGAGAAATATTCACCATATAAAACAGCTGCTCTGCAGTCAGATCATACCGCCAGAACAGGTGGCAAAGCACATGTCTGGTGCCATACAGCGTCGTTCCCTGGTTAGGATCAAACAGGAAAATAAACAGATTATTCAACACCAGAAATACCAGCATAAAAATCATCATAAACCGCACTTCGCGGAACTTAATCTTACTCAGTTTAAACGCCGCCAGGCTCACCGCAAACAGCCCAAGCAGTACCCACGTATTATAAGTAATCATACTTGCAAAAGTAAAAAGCAGGAAAAACGCCAGTTTGGTGGTACCTGTCAGCTTGTGTATCACACTTTCCCTTGGCAGATAATTCAACACTGTCTTAGCGGCCATGGCTTCGCACCTCCCTGTCCTCCTCAATAAAACGCTGCACAAACTCTTCCGCCGGACTGATTCCCAGCTGGTTCGCCAGGGTAAAAAGGCTTGTCTCCTTCAGTGCCGCCTGACGGATCAGCTGTGGATCACAAAGAACTGCTGCCGCGCTTCTATCCGCGATCAGCCTGCCATCTGCAAAAACCAGTGCCCGGGGCGTATATTCCAGCATCAAATGCATATCATGGGTAATCATCACAACTGTTACCCCTTTTTCATTCAGCCCACGAAGGAACTCCATAATCTCTGTATAATGGCGAAAATCCTGTCCCGCAGTCGGCTCATCCAGAATGATCAGTTCCGGATCCTGCACCAGCACACTGGCAATGGTCACACGCTTCTTCTGCCCGAAGCTAAGCGCCGATACCGGCCAGTTCCGAAATGGGAAAAGTCCGCAGACTTTCAAAGTTTCCTCCACTTTTTCCCGAATCTCTTCCTCGCTTTTTCCCATATTGCGAAGGCTCAGTGCCACCTCATCAAAAATCATGGTCTTGGAAATCATCTGATTGGGATTCTGCATCACATAGCCAATATGTTTGGCTCTGTGGCGGATATTTTCCTGCAGAAGATTCCTTCCCTGGAAAAGAATTTCACCGGAATCTGGTGTCTCAAAGCCGCAGACCAGTTTGGAAAAAGTAGATTTCCCGGCACCGTTTTTCCCTACAATGCTGACCATTTCACCCTTGTGGATTGTAAGAGAAACATCACGTAAGGTCTGACTGCCTCTCTCATAACCAAAGGTAAGATTTCTAACTTCAAGCAGCGGCTCATGTTCTTTCTCAGCCTCTGCTGCCGGGCGGGACCAGAACCAGTCTGTCATTTTCTTCCGGTCTGCCTTATCTATCACAACAGAATCAACATGTGCCGGTTTCTTCGCAGGAGCAAGTTCCACACCTGCATAACGCAGTGCAGTAAGATAAAGGGGCTCCCGGATTCCATTTTCTTCCAGAAGTCTGGTGGACAAAAGCTCATCCGGATGAAGATCTGCCAGAATTTTTCCATCGCCCATAAGAACGATACGGTCCACATCTCGCCACAAAACATCCTCCAGACGATGCTCAATGATCACCACCGTAGTATCTGTTTTTTCCTGAATCTCGTCGATCAGCTCAATAGTCTGCTTACCTGTAGCCGGGTCCAGATTGGCCAATGGCTCGTCGAACAACAGGATTTTCACCTGATCCACCATTACCCCCGCCAGACTGACGCGCTGCTTCTGCCCTCCGGAAAGCTCGTGGGGCGCGTAATCCAGATGATCCTGAATTCCGACCAGCTCTGCCGCGTGACGGGTGATCTCATGCATTTCATCCTGCGGCATGCAGCTGTTTTCCAATGCAAAGGCAATATCCTCGCCAACCGTCAACCCGATAAACTGACCATCAGGATCCTGCAGCACTGTACCTACATGTGCAGAGAGCTGGAAAATGCTGCTCTTCGGCGCATCCACACCATCCACAATAAGTTCCCCGCTGCATTCTCCTGGATTGGAAAAAGGATTCAGGCCATTGATGCAGCCTGCCAGAGTACTTTTTCCACAGCCGGAAGGACCTGCGATCAACACCCGCTCGCCAGGATAAATATCCAGATTAATTTCCTTCAGCGTAGGCTTTTTCTGTGCCCGGTACTGGAAAGAAAAGTTTTTGAAAGAAATAATAGGAGATTTTTTCTCTGTCATATAGTACCTCAAAATCAAATATCCTGAAGCGAATCCATCGTCAATTTGTAAACAATGTGACTGCTTCAGAACCACTTAACAATTTGCATCTCTATAAGTGTACACCTTACACCATCTCAAAAGGATAACACGAATTTCTTAAATCCACAATAAAATTTCTTACCAAAGTTTATCTTATTTTGCATAAATCTTGCGAAATTTACTTTTTGGATCCAATAAAATTATGCATCAAAAAAGACCCTGCCACAAGTTTCCCCATAGCAAGGTCTTTTACAAATTTCCCTTTCAACTTATTCCTGATCCAGGGAGCCTTTCTTTGCAATTGTTTTTGTATAAGCCAGGATCAGAAGACCGCCGACTACAACACCTGTGATGGTGTTTGAAACAGCGGCGAATGCACCCTGTGCAAATACTTTGTTTGCCGGTTCAGCATAGATTACAATGTCAAGTACAGGTGCAACAACTACCCATCCTACAACATGTGCGATCACGTTTGCAACTGTGAAAACGGCAACTTTGCTTTTTCCGAAATCGCCTTCCTGAACCTGAAGCTTCTTGGCGAACAGACCGATCACAACACCTACAAATGCAGATGTGATAACCCAGCTCCACCATGGGCTTCCACCCCAGGACAGGTCGATCAGTGTATGTCCGATGAAACCAATGAGTCCGCCTGCAACCGGGCCATACATTGCTGCAAGAAGTCCAAGTACTGCGTACTGAAGACTGATGTTTGTGTTCGGAACCGGACTAGGGATCGCCACAAAGCGTCCCAGCACAAAGAACAGTGCTGCACCGATACCGATAGCAACTACGGTTTTGATACTATTGTTGTTTTTCATAGCTCTTTCCTCCTACTATGTGTCTTACTAGAGCGTGTTTGATAAAGGCTTTCTGCAAGATGTGCGTCACAATTTGCGGGAATGTTTTTTCAAGCAGGCTCTAACACGCTATAGTATACGCTTTATTAAGAGCTTGTCAATCTGAATCCACAGTATTTCAGCCTTTCACCGGAATCTTAAACACAATTTTCGTTGCGGGCTGGGCTTCTGTTACGGCGATGCAGGGCATATGACCGTCTTCAGGAGCGTAGAAGCCGAACATTCCAGCCTCCAGAAGAGTGTATCCCTGCTCCGGACCACTTTTATAGAAAATAATGTCAGCTTCCGGGGTGCGGTCATCCTCTACGGTAAGCTTGCGAAGAGATGCCCAGTAAATTTTCTCAGTGCCTTCTACAATGTACTGAAGGTCGCAGTATTTCTTATGGGATTCCATCTGTGCACCATCCAGGGACTTCGTGGTATATTTCTGAACCAAGGCAAAAATGCCGTTTTTTAGGTCGTATCTGCCTTCTGGAAGGTTCTCCTCTTTCTGTTTTTTGATAAACTGCTGAACCATGTCAGCGTAATCTTTAAATTCCTCATATGTATTCAGTTTGTCTGCGTAATCTGCAATCATGATAAATCCTCCTGTTATTTTTTACTGCTCTTCATACTCACAAATATAACTCTGCCCCATCATACCATAAGGCTTCAGCACCTTCCCATCCGTATGGAACATTCCCTCGGTGCGGAAATCAGCCCAGCTGATTCGGCTGCAGCCGGTGTAGGACTGGTGGAATGGACCGAACATGTTTCTTGGGCTTCCGGAAACCTCGATTTCCAGAGTGTTCTCTTCTTTTTCGAAAAGACCAGTTACATCTGTGACACAGTTCTTCTTTTCGAAATGAAAACCAGCTTCCTTGCCATTTACTCTGACTTTCAGAAGGGTACCTCTCCACTCACCCAAATGAAGAAGAACCTGCTTATCGGAGATTAGCCTCGGTACCTTGTACTGATAAATCATTCCTCCCGGATAGTTTACATAACCTTGCATACTCCAGTCGCCAGTATGCAGAATTTCTTTTTCCCTGGAAATATTGCCGGACATATCTACGGCGAAATTTCCAATTACGAATACGTCTTCCAGTTCCCGCTTTTGGTCGTAGCTACCTTTTATGGTAATCCAATGCCCCCCTTTACTCAAAGCAGGAAGTCCGAAGCAACGCATGTCTTTGTCAATAAACCACTTGCCGGTCTGCGCACATTTCACGCCATCGAAGTAAACTTCCAGGTCATAAGGCTTCTCAATCACAAAACTGCATTCACTGGAAATGCCTTCTGCAACATTAAACCGGAAATGCATGGCAAATGGTGTTCCATCTGCCGGATGTGGCTGATCCACCCAGGTATATCGCTGAGGTGCACCGTTATAATAAACCTGCTGCATGCGCAATTTCTCACGAATTTCCTTCTGCGCCTGCCAGATTTCCATCTCTGCGGACTCATAGACGCTTCCTGCTTCTGACAGTCCGCTGCCATGTCTGAATTCTGATACCTGCTCTACAATTGCGTCGAGATCTTTATCTTCCACCATAGCATTTCCGTCACAAATTTTATTTGCTGAAGCAGTCCCCAGCTCATAAGTACATTTATCTATCGTCAGCACATTCTCCATAGTTCTTCTTAATTTCGCGTCCGGACCAAATGTAGCCAATACGGGATCTGTGTAATGCGGATGTCTGTATGGGAATGTGGCAGCTTTGCTCACTGTCATTTCATGCACCGCATTTACGCCATCAGAAACAGCCGCCAAGTCCACAGCAGTAGTGTCTTCCACAACTCCACATTTGTTTTCAACACTATATTTCTCTTTAATAATCTGACCGGCCCTCATTATTTTCTTCACAAAATAAATTCGGCTCATCCCCGTCTCGAATGTCCTGGTAAAGCAAACGCCCTCTCCATCCGCAACAGTTTCCACCTCACTAACTTCCCCTGTCAGCGGGTCAAGCTCTTCCACAGCGTCTCCACAGTCTAGTTTTATGTAAACCTGATGTGCATTGTTCCGATCGTGATTTGTCAGGAAAAGAATATGTCCATCTTCTGTCTTTCTCAGCATGGAAAGAATCTCGCCATCCTCTGCGCCGCTGGCATTTCGCACAGTAAAATCTTTTCCGGTGCATTTCGCCACAGCTTCCGTCAGCTCCCATTCATGCTCAACCGTATGAACAAATGCTTCCTCATCTAAAACATCCCGGATATCACCATATTTTCCACACACTTTCCTGCGGTCAGATTTCTCTTCATTTACATCTTCACTGTCTATTTTTTTATCCCATCTCTTAGCAACGCAGATCTGCTTACTACCAATCCGTTCTCCTTCAATCATCACCGGATACGGCTTCAGCCAGATCACCATTCCACCAGCTGCAAGAAATTCCTTCAACAGCTTCACCGTGTTTGCAAACAGATTGCTCACTCCCGGAACCACAACCACCTGATAGCTGCACTTTCCTGCCACAAACATTCCATCCTCAACCTTGCCGTCCTGCTCCAACAGGATCTCATCTCCAAAATCAAAATCCACATGCCCTGCAGTCAGCGCTTTTGCGATCCGGTTATAATACTCACCTTTTCGATTTAAAGAAGTAATATGCTCATCCAGCCATCCCATATTCATTTCCAGATGATTGAAATCCTCCGCCCGGTCACTGCGGCACTCGGTCCAGATGCTGGAAATCGGATGGATCATCAGCACCTTCCGCACCGGCTCACCCTGAGAAAGACACAGCGCCAGACGACCAAAATAATTCTCCATCTTATCATTGTCATCCCACCAGGTATTCTGATAGTTGAAAACCGGCGGATAGTCCCTCTTCCTGCAGCCAGTAATGGAATACAGGGCAAGATGCTGACAACGTCTCGTAATTCCAAGCGCGAACTGCCAGTCTCCCAGCCATTTCTGAGTAGAAAAATCCAGCTCCCAGCCAGTGCAGCCGTAAGCCTCACTGATGGTCATGGAACGTTCATACTGATGTGCCACGCTTGCACACTGTTTCACAGTCAGATACTCATCCGTCTGTGCGCCAAGAAGATCAATTCCAGGATTATGCAGATAACGAAGCTGAGGCATCGCCGCACCGCACACACGAGTCTGATAGCCCAGGTCGTTCTCATATAAAATATGTCCCGTAGTACGAAGTCCCCGTTTATCACACCACTCATAAACCTGTTTCATATAACTTTCTTCGAAACGCTGCGCCACCGTCTTCCAATAATCATGACGGATCTTCTCCGCCCCTTCCCCATCAAAAAACAGATAAGGCAGCTTCTCCTGCGGATCATATCCTCTCTTTTCAATAAAATACTCTGTAAATCCAATACTCCACGGAATCCACGGTCTGCCTTCATGGAAAACGCTGAAGAAATCACAGCAGTTTGGTTCATCTGTGAAAAATCCTTTCACCTCTTTTGGAAAACTTCCGCCAAACACTTCCTCATAATGCTCATGGGTCAACTTCAAAAATGTCTTCACGCTCTCCGGATTCAGATTATCTGGCGGCATCAAGCCGTTGTACCACTCACTCTTACCAGAAATCTCCTGGCGCAGAAGCAGAATCTCTTCATCAACACCGCAAGCTCCAGCAGCTTCCTCATAAGTCAGATATTCTTTCATCCTCTTAATAAATCTGCCGTCCGCTTCTGTCTGAATCACATAAATACCTTGAAGAAACTCTGTCTCCATAGTTTCTTCCACTGCCAAATCTTCACCGCCGTTCCTGCCAGACATGGAATTTTCGTCCACGCTTCGATTCCCGCCACACATTAACGAATCCGAGTCCCCGGTAACTATCCTTTCTTCCTCGATACTTAGCTTCGCCGGTACCGCCACCTCCCCGGCTTTCCCGCACTCCATCGTCAGTGCCCTGGCTGTAAACTCCGCTGGATTTACCCTGCTGACCTTACCTCCTGCAGCCCCCGACGGCCATTTATCCTCATCATATATCCACAGCTCCAGATCATTTTCCCGGGCTTTATCCACACAAAACTTCACATCCTCCATCCACTCTGTGGAAAGATACTCCGTCTCCAGCCCTTCACGGGAATGAATAAAAAATCCCCCCATCCCCGCCTTCTTAAATCCCTCTATCTGCTCTCCCAGATTCTCCTTCTGAAGCCTGTCATTCCACCCCCAGAAAGGAGCACTCCGATACTCCTTCGGCGGATTCTCAACCAATCCCTTTACCTTATCCAATGTGCCCATCCTTATGTCCTCCTCTTATAGTCCCACATTACATTATTGTTCTAAATTCCCTATTCCATCATCACCAGCACCGTCGCTTTTATTGTATCCATTCGTTACCAATACACAGCGTTTTCGCAACTGATATTCCTAAGCGGGGCATTTCCAGGTGCGCCCTTAACGGAGGCGAGATCCACTGCTTACGAAGACTTAATCGTGAAGGCTCTCCTGAACGATTTAGTCGTAGTTAGCAGTTAGCTCGCCGCAGTGTTGCACCGCCCCGCGTGGAATATCAGCTGCGAAAGTGCGTCCGGGTAACCGTGCCTCCCGATACAACAAAAGGGACTGCAAAACAGTCCCTTTCATACTACCCAAGTTCATATTTTACATGAAGTTGTTAGGTATAAACATAATAATATCCGGTACATAAGTAACCAGGAACAACAACCCGATCATAATAAGTACCATCGGCAAAATCTCACGTATAACACCCTTGATCTTCGTTTTTCCAAGTCCCGAAACAATAAACAACAGCATACCAAATGGCGGTGTGGAAAGACCGATCATCATGTTCAGGCAGATTACAACGCCGAAATGAACAAGGTCAATACCCATAGCCTGTACCAGCGGAAGAACCATTGGTACGAATACCAGCTGGATCGTACTTACATCAAGTACACAGCCAAGAAGCAGGAATACGATGTTTACGATAAACAGGAAAATGTACTTGTTATCTGTGATTCCCATAACCAGGCTTGCAACAACTCTCGGAACCTGCTCCAGAGAGATAATATAAGAGAACAGCATGGAAGTTCCGCAAAGGAGAGCCAGTGTAGCTGTGTTGGCAGCGGATTTCTTTATGATACCCCAAAGCTTTTTCCATCCCAGTGTTTTGTAAATCAGTGCAGAAATGATCAGTGCGTATGCAGAAGCAACAGCACCAGCCTCTGTAGGAGTACAGATACCGGAATAAATTCCACCAAGAAGAATAACAACTGTAAACAGTGCCGGAAGAGCCTGCAATGTAGCTCTCAGAAACTCTCTCTTGCTCATGACCACACCAGCCGGATAATTTCTCTTATGAGAAATAAACGCAACATAGATCATAAGAAGAATGGCAAGTAAAACGCCAGGAACCATACCTCCCATAAACAGCTTACCAATGGAAGCACCGGATAACATAGCGTAAATAACCATCGGAATACTTGGCGGGAAAATTGGTCCTACCGTTGCAGAAGCGGCTGTGATGGCACAGCTAAACTCTGCGTCGTAGCCCTCTTTTTTCATCTGGTCGATCTCCATCAGACCAATACCGGAAGCATCTGCGATAGCAGAACCGGTCATACCTGAGAAAATAAGGGAAATAAATACGTTAACCTGTGCTGTACCACCTTTTAATCTTCCAAGAAGACCATTACAGAAAGAGAACAGCTTGTCTGTTACCTCACCTTCATTCAGCACATTTGCCATGAAAATAAACAGCGGCGCTGCAAGCATGGTATAGTTTGCAAACATGTTACCAGTGATAACGGTAAATACCTGGCCCAGTTTGTCCGGAGCTGCAAGCAGAAAATATGTAATAGAAGCTGCAAGCATGGAAAAAGAAACAGGCATACGGATTATGAAGCAGATCGCCATAACCACAAACAGCATAATAATCGGCATACTCATGATTCTTTTCCTCCTTCCTTGTATTCTTTAAATGCATTTCTGATATTGATACAGGTTCTGACGATGATCTCAGCCAGCATATACATAAATGGTGCAAAAACAACTGTATATGGAAGCTTCAGAACTCCTGTTACCATTTTCTTTCCAACCAAGGACTGGAAACACGGTACAAAACAGGTTACCAGCAGGATTAAAAGAAATGTATTGTAAACTACTTTAAAAATAAACTGGGTACGAGGTTTTACAGCATCGTAAACCAGACCAAATACTACGTGTTCATCAGCTTCCATTGCCTTACCAACGCCGAAGAACATGGTCCACATGTAACCCAGAACAGATACCTCATAACTCCATGTTACAGGGGTTTTGAAAAAATATCTGGATACGATTGTTACCATAAAGGTAAGGAAAATTACCAAAAACGTAATGTTTGGGATAAAAACGCCAAGGAAATCGACGATCTTTTTCCCGATCTTTTTGAAATTATCCACAGTTTCCTCTCCTCTCAGATTCACTTTTCTGCCATCGGTTTGTTCCCTTTTGCATACACTACTGCAAAAGGTTTCACCTGTGCAGACAGGCAAAAAATCTGTTCTTTGTTAAAAAGCCCAGGCCGTACACACAGCCTGGGACTTTTCTTTGTTATAAGTCAGACAGATGTCTCAAGTTTTGCTGTCAATTCATAGCTAAGCACTATGTCTTGCCTGTTGTCACGACAATTCAGTTTACTCTTCTGCGGTTGTTGTATCAGCCATAGCCTGGATTTCGTTGTAAAGATCCATATCCCAGTCTTTGATCATATCTTCGTTTTCCATATACTTAGCCTGAACTTTTTCTTTAAACTCGTTGATGTCAGGATATGTAACAGTAAGTCCCTTCTCCTCAAAGAATTTGATCAGTTCAGCCTCTCTGTCAAGTCTTGCTGTATCGTTTACGTCTCTTGCATATTCCATAGCCTCAGTAACAGCTTCCTGCTGAGCCTCTGTCATGCTGTTCCATGTGTCACCGTTGATACATGGCATGATGGAGTCAACAACGTGGTTTGTGATTGCGATGTATTTTGTTACTTCATAGAATTTTGCACTCTCGATACTTGGAAGCGGGTTATCCTGTGCATCTACAGCGCCAGTCTGAAGTGCAGTATACAGCTCACTGAAGGAAAGTGGTGTCGGGTTTGCACCAAGTGCCTCACCAAGGAACAGCCATGCTTCGGAGTTCGGCATACGGAGAAGTAATCCGTTCATGTCATCGTAGCTGTTGATTTCTTTCTCTCTTGTGTTGATTACACGGCTTCCAAGATAGAAGCTGGAAAGAGGTTTGATGTTCAGTGTCTCTTCAATCTGTGGACGGATCTTGTTAAGTCCGATGTCACCGTTGAGAACGCTTGTCATATGCTCATAGGAGCTGAACAGATATCCGGAAGCAAACATACTGTAAGACGGAATCTGTGTTGCAATTGTCGGGAAGGAAATATATGCCAGATCTGCATCTCCGTTAAGAAGAGCATCGAACTCGTTCTCAGAAGAGAACAGAGAACCGTTATCGTAGCATTTACATGTTACGGAACCACCGGATAATTCCTCTACTTTATCTGCAAACTCATACATAGCCTCTGTATGGGAGTCACCGCTTACAGATACTGATGTAAAGATCAGCTCTACTGCCGGGTCATTTGCTGCTGCAGCATCTGCTGCCTGTACACTGATGCTTCCTGTTAACAGCATTGTTGCTGCCATAGCTGTTGATAATACTGCTGCCATTAATCTTTTTTTCATTCTCTCATCCTCCTGATTTTTACACACTATGTGTTTTTGTTTCCCTTTTTTCACGTATATTTGTAACCCCAATTACAAATCTTAAGAAATACCTTTCAGCCGGCCTCACGGTCCCCACCGTTCCGGCAGTTATCTCTGATTACTTTCCAAAAAAGCTCTTGCGGAAGGTCTCTGTGATCGCACAGAACTCTTCGATCTCTAATTTCTTGCTTCCTGTAAGAAGCTTATAATCCTGTCTTCTTGACTGAAGTGTCATCGGCACACCTACCAGATTCATATGGTATTTGCTGTTTACCGGATATACCTGGCACTCAACCATGGAAGCAGCGCCAAGGAAGTTCATAAGCTCCTGTGCTTTCTCCGGCTGCTCTTTATAGTTCTTGCAAAGCCATACATAAAGATCCGGATGGAAGTTTGCCATAACTCCTGAGTATCCTGCACATCCCATTTCCATGCTGCGAAGAAGTGTTGCTGCATTTGCATTGAAGATCTTTAATCCGGTGCCCTCAACTGCTTTGCATTTTGCTTCCAGCTGATCAAGATCACAGCAGGTGTCTTTCAGGAATGCAAATTTCTCAGTCTCTGCACACCATTTGAGAAGCTCTGGTGAAAGAAGTCTCTTGTATGGTGCCGGGCACTCATAAACACCGAACATATCTCCATCAATGTGATCCAGAAGATATTCAATATTTTTCTTAGCTACATCTTCGCTCTCGTTCTCTTTTGCAAACTGATTGGAAATGAAAACATATGCATCTACACCGGCATCGATTACAGTCTGAGCTTCGCGGATCTGATCCTCTACCTTCTCAGCGCAATGTCCGGAAGCAATTACTCCCATGTGCTTTGGTGTATTATTGATAATAAATTTTGCAAGTTCCACTCTCTCCTGTGGGCTCAGCTCAAACATTTCACTGGACTGACATACTGCGAAGATTCCGTCAACACCGTTCTTGTCATACCACTCAATGATTCGAAGGACTGCATCATAGTCGATCCTGTTGTCCTCTGTAAAAGGTGTGATCATAACCGGCCATACGCCGCCTGCAATTGTTTTTTTCATGCTCTTCTCCCTCTTGATGTTTACTTGTTGCTGTTCACCGGTAACGTTCCGCGATGTGTTTTTATGAACGGAATGAACAACAACATTTACTATCCACTGCAACCGCGCAATTGCTTTTCAACTGTGACTATAGTATAATATAAATAATTTGAAATTGCTTTCAGCAAAATATTTAGTACTATTTTATAACTTTGTACAAAAAAGAATACAAACCAGCAAAACATAGTGCGGTAAACAAAACAGAGTTACGGTTCACTTCGTTCACAGTAACACACTTCGCGGAACGTTACCAGTGAACAGTAGTAAAACAGACTGCAACACAATAATTCACGGACATAAGAAGAGGCGACTTGAATGGAACAGGAAATATTTGACGATTACATATGGAACGAACATAAAAAAATATTAACAGCAGATAAACATAAGATCCCGGGGCTTAGAAATCTTTCTCATTTTACACCTATGGCACCTGGCGTTCCGGTTCCTCTGCATTATCACTCTGATATCATCGAGCTTCATTTCATGGTGAAAGGCCAGCGCAAGACTTACGTTATGAAAGGCGGCGTCCGCACCAGCTACTGTGCTACCGGAAATAACCTTTTTATCACCAGACCTTATGAGCTTCATACTACAGGACATATTGCCCAGAACCGCTGCGAATTTTTTGCAATGCAGCTGGATCTGAAGGAGCACGATAATTTCCTTGGTCTGAACCAGCATTACAGCAATATTTTGTGCCATCGGCTTCTGAATATGGATCAGCACCTGTACCATGTAGGCAGTTCCCAGATTTCCATGCTGCGTACTGCTTTTAACCTGATTTCTTACGGAACAGAAGGCGACTCCATTGCCGGTGTCCAGTATCTGACCTGTGTACTTGCCAGCCTGAACTACCTGACTGCAGTTCCAGCCCAGGAAGAGATCAATGAACAGCTGAACAGTGACATCGGACATGCGCTGAAATACATTGAACAGAATATTGAAAGCCCCATTACACTTCAGGAGCTTGCCCAGGCATCCAACTATTCTCTTTCCCGTTTTAAAGCCAAATTTAAAGAGGAACTGGGAATTACCCCTGCGGAATACATTACCCTCCAGAAAATGGATCGGGCACAGATGCTTCTGAAGACTACAGATGATTCCATTACAGATATTGCTTACCAGCTGGGCTTTTCTTCCAGCAATTACTTCTGCTCTGTTTTCAAAAAAACTCTGAGCTACAGCCCGGCAGCATACCGCAAAAGCTTTTCCCAGTCATAGAAAATGCTGCAAAATCATTGCAAAAATGATTTTGCAGCATTTTTTTATTCCGCGTCCAGAGCGTGTTTGAAAAATCATTCCCACAATCTGCGCTCCCTGCTTTGCGGTATATTTTCCCGGATTCAGCTGCGGCAGCTGAATCCGGGCTCAATACTCTTACTATTCACTGGCTTTGCAATATCACCTGTTTAATTGATTGCAAAGGTCTGCTGTGTATCATAAAATCCGTCCTGATACATGACGTAGATTTCATAATTATCTGCATTCATTCCCTGAAGAGGCACCGGGATATTTTCATAGAAATCCAGATAGGTTTCCATATGCAGACGAACCTCTGTTGTATCATAAACATAAGTGTTCTTCTCCCCTTTGAAAATGATCTGGGAGATCTGATGATCATAAGTTCCTATATAAAGCACTTTTCCTGTGATGTTATATGTCAGGGTATCTGCCGGAAGCACCTGGTCCGGTTTCTTGTTCCACAGCCATTTCCAGGTCTTCACTGGCTGCCACAATTCTCCTTTGATATAATTTTCATCCAGCTCCATAGGACTTGCAAGATCGTTGTAATCAATCCGCATTTCCTCTGCACGGTAAAAGGTTTTCTTAAGACAGTACTGATTCAGAACCTTCTCTGTATCATAGTCAAACTCGTAGGTCATTCCCTTCCAGCCGTTTTCTGCATTTGCCACATGACCGCACATTCCAAAGAAATGATTGCTGTCAGCATCATAAATCGCTGCGGATGTAATCTTGGACCATACCGTAGGAATCT
The DNA here is from genome assembly GCF_040924365.1 of Ruminococcus sp. 1001136sp1_2201st1_G3_2201SCRN_220225. NCBI lineage: Bacteria > Bacillati > Bacillota > Clostridia > Eubacteriales > Oscillospiraceae > Ruminococcus > Ruminococcus sp. 1001136sp1_2201st1_G3_2201SCRN_220225. Next base: position 96,308 of record NZ_JBCOME010000003.1, read on the forward strand.
TCTTAATCTGCTTCACAGTACCTTCTGCCTCATTTACAGAATATACCAGCAGGTAGGATTCCTCCGTCTTATCATAATAGTCGATATCTTTCTTCCTTCTCCACAGGAAATGATTGTCAAACATGGTGATTTCCACAGTCTGGTCATCACTGTCCAGATCTGTATCAATCTGATATGCTGTATGCTGCTGGAACTGATAAATGAAATCACCATCTGCTTTCAGCACATATTTTTCATAATCTGTACCTTCCCAGAATCTTGGATCACAAAGAATCCACTGGATTTCCTTGGTTGTCCAGTTTACCTTGATCACAGATTCCAGGTTGCGGACGCTGAGCAGAATGGTATCTGTCTCCGGCTGATAGGAAACTGTATTAATATGTGCCCAGTCAACCAGATTTTCGTATTTACATTTAATAATATCCTGAAGTTTCAGTTCATTTACCACCGCACCTGTCTGTCGGTCGATCTCCTCAATTTTATCTTCACAGTGGCTCTGCATGGAGCTTGTAAGCACCAGAAGATTTCCTCCTGGCTCCTTCTCAATTACCTCATGGTGGCTTCCGCCGGAAAGATAATACATGTTGTAAGCTCTTCCCAGATAATCCAGCTCATAAAGATTAGTAGACTGGGGCTTCTCCAGGTTCGGAACATATCCGGCAGTATCCTGCCAGATCATTCTGCAGTTGGAAAGCATGTAAAGACCATAATTTCCAGTCTCTTTGTTCATATACCAGCGAATATCTCCCATGCAGTCATATGCAAAAGGAAGATGAGTGCTCTGTCCGTAAACCATGGTCAGATCATATGCAGATTCTCCACTGGTCTCCACAGGTTCGATCACATCCGTAAGAGACTCCGGCAAAGCTTCTGTCGTAATGGTGATCTCCTGGGAATCCTTCACTCTGCCGGAATCATCCAGAAGTTCCAGTACTACTGTATTATCCTCTCCCGGATAAAGACCGATGATGGGCACTCTGTGTGAACTGGCCGCATCTACCTCTCCGCTGATGTCCGCTGCTGCAGTTTTTCCTTTCACCGTAAAGCGCACTCCGTACTCTTCTTCTGTGTCAAAAAGTACTACTGCAGTTAATGGGGAAATCTGATATGGGTTGAGAATAACCATAGGATCATCCCATGTATATCCATTTTCCTGCTCTGCCTGCAGCTGCTGGTCAATCTCATAGGAGGTCGCCACCAGTGTTTTCGTCTGAGGGATTTCTGTCTGGATATCATTCGCGGAATCATCGTTTTCCTGAATGGAAATCGTGTCGTCCACATCCATGGTAACATTCAGCTTCTGACCGTAATAGCCATATTTTTTCTTCCGTTTTTCTTTTACAGAATAGGGAATTTCCTGATTAGTAAGTTTCATGTAAGTATTATAAATTCCCCGTCGCTTTTTCCAGCAAAGACCTGCAAACAATGCAAGCAGCACCAGAAACAGTAGCAGAATGGTAATTTTTTTCTTGTTGCTCCATTTTTTCATACTGTAAGCTCCTCAAATTTTTGTCGTTACGTCCGTACAGACTGCAAAGCCTGTAACGTCAAAATGGGTTCAAAACTCTTGAACCCAAATTGACAAATCTTATACTTATGCCTGGCTGTACATATATCCCGTATTATAAAGAACACCGTCCAGTTCCAGATAAATATCCCATTTCTGACCTTCCAGCCCGTCAACTGCCGTCCAGCCCTTAACTGTAACATTTGTTCCGTCATCTCCTTCAGAAGGAGTCTGTGTCAGCTGATAAGCTCTCTGGGACTCACCGCTTACCAGTATCATCTTTCCAGCCTGCAGATCTGCTGCTGCGGTCTTGGTCAGGAAGCTTCCGTTCACACTGATCTTGCTTCCATCCAGCAGGAAATTCCAGCCATCTGGCAAAGCCTCTGCAGTGCTCACATCAATGCTGCTTTCCTCATAACTTGTCTCTCCAAGAGAACCAAGCACCTCCGGAACTGCCAACGGATCATATTTGCCTTCTGTATAAAGAGGCATGCGGAAAGAACGATAGGTCAGCGCATTATAAGTATCACCGGAGATCGTCAGCTCAAAGCTCAGTTCTCCATTATCTACCTGGTCAATATGTGTGGTCTTGGTCAGTCCCTGTACAAACATATCTTTCGGGTAATAATCACTGCGGTTTTCTTCATCGCTATGCAGGTGGGAGCCAGCTGTGATCCACAGATGATCCTGTGTTCCATCCAGGGAAGCCACACCTGAAATCCAGTCCGAATACCAGTCGGCGCCTCGCTCTTTACCATACTCAGTTACCTGGGAAACGGTCATGTTCTCTGTATCAATCTGATAAACAACCGCACGGGAATATACGTTATCACCACTTACACGGTTATCGCCATCCACACGTTTTACCTTGGCAGTACCATTGTCAAAAAGAGCAATATCTCCATTATCCAGAATGGAAACATTATGCTGTGCATAGAACCATTCGAAATCTTCTCCTTCCGGAGTAAAGAAGTAAGACGGATCCACACCATCCCAGCCTGTAGGATCTCCAAGGATCCATGCCAGGGATTTGTCCTCTTTATTTACTGCTACAATGGCATCTTTGTGTCTTGCAGAAAGAAGAACCAGATCATTCTCTGCATCATAGGCAAGACCATTATTATGGAACCAGTCAGCTTCCTCACTTCCGTCTGAATCCATAGAAGCAGACTGTCCATCTTCCTGGCTGATGAGATCTTTCATGTCAAGCTCCCATACAACAGCACCGGTCTCGCGGTCAATTTCTACCACGTAGTCCTCAACTGTGCTTAAGTCCGGGCTGTCAGAAGCCACCAGGAGATTGCCATCCGGAAGCTCCACGAAATCGTGATGCTGGCCACCAGGAATCATGTATTCGCGGTAAATTTTTCCCAGAAGGTCGACTTCGATCATTCCTTCTTTATAGTAGCTGCTCTTCAGCACATAGGATGCAGGCATGAGAAGATGCCCGTTCTCCAGCTGGTGAACTCCGAGAGTTCCGCCAATATTGGTAAAGAATCTGATATCTCCGTCCGCATCTACTCCATACAGGGTTCCCATAGTGGAGCAGACAAAAGTCAGGTTCGAATAATCGTAACTTGCCTCGCTTTTCATCTCTGTCTGGATTGTACCGTAATCAACACCTATATCTTCTGTGGTTACTTCAAAGGTAGCAGAAGTCCCATCATCCAGAGTGATTTCAACCTCTGTGGTATCATTGTTGTAAAGACCATAAATCGGGACGATATGCTCCGTTGCCTCCTCAAAAGTCCCCGTCACATCGTTCTCTGCGGATTTCCCTTTCACAGTAACAGTTCCGCCGCAGGCTTCCTCTGTGGAAAAAACGGCAACTGCACTTAAAGGGGACATTCCATATGGATTGACTACAATTAGTGCCTCATCAAGACTGTAGCCGTTTGATGCCTCCTGAAGAAGTGCTTCATCAACAGCAGTCTGCTGTGCAAACCGGTCAGTTACTTCCAGGGCTGCCGCCTGAGACTTGGTATCTGCTGTTTCTGCTGCCTCGGAATCTGCATCCCCTGCAGTTTCTGTTTCCGTCTCATCTGCAGTTTCAGTCTCTGCTGTGGCTTCTGCCGCAGGTTCTGTCTCTGCTGCAGTTTCTTCCTCTGCTGCAGTTTCTGTTTCTGCTGCAACTGTAGTAATAGAACCCGCTGTCATTGTCATCATTACAAGTATTGCAGCCAGTTCCCGATATCTTTTATTCTTCATGCCAGCCTCCTGTGCAATTTTATGATTTCTCAAACACGATCTAATACAAAATCCGCATTTTCATACCACCGTCATGGTAGCTGACGGATTGTCTGCATTTTCTATCATCCTTATAATGCGCAGTGATATTCCTCTGCCTCAAATGGATAGCTAAGCTCCAGACCTTCTGCATTCTCGTCAATCTCAAATGCGATCCAGCCCTCGTTGGAACCGAAATTCAAAGTGGTTCCTGCCATACGTGTCATACCAAGCTCTGTAATGAACTCATCATCCATTCTGCTGTATTCATTTCCTTCACTGTCAGTCAGCTTCAGATTCGCCCAGTCCAAAGTCTCCTTGCTGCCGTCTTTCTCGATCTTCAGCTTAATCATACAGAAGGTCTTACCTGCGTCAGCTTCCTTCTTGTAGTCGCTTGTCTCCACACCTGTATAGCCAAGTTCTACACTTACATTCTCAAGAGAGGAATTGATCTCCACATCTTCTACTGTAATATTCCATCCTGCTACGGAAACAACCTCGCCGTATGCATCGCTGTTTGCAGTCTTGGCTGCTGTACCAGCAGAACTGCCTGCTGCTTCTGTCTCCTTGCTGTCGGCCACCTCTGCACTGTCTGCTTCTGTTGAATCACTACTTGCAGAATCCTCACCTGTACTCTCTGCTTCTGCAGCCGTATCATCTGCCTCTGCGCTGTCTTCTTCAGCGGAATCAGTACTTGCAGAATCTTCACTTGTATCTTCTGCTTCTGTGCTGTCAGTCTCTTCCTTAGCATCAGCCTTGTCTGCGGCAGCTTCTGTCTTGGTATTCTCTTCTTTCTTTGTATCATTTGTGCCACCACAACCAGCCATTAAACCAGCCACCAGAACGGCCCCCATTACCTGTAATAAAACTTTTTTCTTCATTTTTTTACTCCCTTTATTTTTCTGGTATAACTTTATTTCCCTGGAGCATGTTTGAAATAAATATTCTGCAAAATGTGCTGGAATCCTTTTTCAAACACGCTCTGGTCGTGTTATCAACTATTATAACATAGTTCCGCAATAAAGTAGAAACACTTTCTTAATATTGCCTGTAAAAATTTAAAAATTTAAAGCTTTACTGTTTCAACCATTTACAGCAACACGCTTCGCAAAATGTTACCAGTGAACAGCAGCATTACATCACTTAATTTTTATATTTTGTTCCAAATCATAAAATTCGTTCTGATATACAACATAAATCTCATAATCATCCGCTTCCATTCCCTGCAGCGGTACCGGAATGTTCTCATAGAACTTCAGGTAAGATTTCGTATGAAGACGGATGTCTGTAGTATCATAAACATAAGTATTTTTCTTTCCATGAAAAATGATCTGGGAAATCTGGTGATCATAAGCTCCTGCATAAAGCACCTGTCCGGTAAGATGTAATGTAATCTCGCCGTCTTCCAGTACCTGTTCCGGCTTCTTCTGCCAGAAGAACCAGGTCGCTTTTACAGGCTGATATAATTCTCCCATAATATAGTTGTCTTTTATTTCCATGGCTGCTGCCAGATCATTCCAGTCAATTTTCATCTCTGATGCGCGGTAATAATAGCTTTTGATGCTGAACTGATTGATCAGCTCTTCTGTATCATAGTCAAACTCATAGGTCATTCCTCTTCTTTTATCTTCAGAATCCTTCACATGACCGCACATACCAAAAATATGATTACTGTCAGCATCGTAAATAGCAGAAGAAGTGATGGTAGACCATACAGTAGGAATCTTTTTAATCTGTTTTACTGTCTTTTCTGCTTCATTTACAGCATAAACCAACAGATAAGATTCTTTTTCACCATCAAAGTATTTCAACACGTCAGACTTTCGTACTTTTACATAATGATTATCAAACATACTGACTTCTACCGTCTGGTCATCTCCATCCAGATCTGTTTCCAGCTGGTAGGCAGTATGCTGCTGGAACTGATAAACAAAATCCCCTTCCGGCTGAAGCACATATTTCTCATATTCTGTGCCTTCCCAGAATCTCGGATCGCAGAGTATCCACTGGATTTCCTTTGTCGTCCAGTTCAATTTGACTACAGATTCCAGATTTCGCGGACTGATCACAATGGTATCTGTCTCCGGCTGATAAGACACAGTGTTTAAATGGGTCCAGTCAACTCGGTCCTCATATTTCCCTCCAAAAATATCTTCCATTATCAGTTCATTTACAACTTCTCCGGTCTGTCTGTCAATTTCCTGGATTTTGTCCTCAATGTGACCTTCCAGGGAACTGGTCAGGACCAGAAGATTTCCATCCGGCTCTTTTTCGATTACTTCATGGTGATTTCCACCCGCCACATAGTACATGGTGTAGGCGCGTCCCAGATAATCCATCTCATAGAGATTGGTTGTCTGCGGTTTGGCCTGGGATGGCATAAAAGCTTCATTGGAGGCAACTATCATCCTGCTATTTGACAGCATATAAATTCCAGAAGTAAATTCTCCGCTCATGTACCAACGGATATCTCCCATACAGTCATAAGCAAATGGGAAGGTTGTCCGCTGTCCATATACCATAGTCAGTTCAAAGGCAGATTCACCGCTTGTTTTCACCGGTTTCACAGCATCATCCAGTTTATCCGGAAGTTCATCCGTTGTAATAGTGATTTCCTGGGAATCTGTAACCTTGCCTGATTTATCCAGAAGCTCCAGAACAACTGTATTTTCCATTGCCGGGTAAAGACCGATCACCGGGATTCTGTGTGAAGCAGCAGATTCCACTTCTCCGCTGATATCTGCGGCTTCCGTTTTTCCCTTGACCGTAAAACGCACCGCACACTCTTCTTTTGTGTCGAAAATAATCACCGCTGTCAATGGAGAAACCTGATAAGGATTCTGGATCACCATAGGCTCCTCCCAGCTGTATCCATTCTCCAGCTCAGCCTGCAGCTGCTGGTCGATTTCATAAGAGGATGCTATACGTGTGGTTTCTTTTGGAATGTCTGTTTCGATCTCATTTGCAGAACCGTCATTCTCAGTTATGTAAACCGGATTCTCCAGATTCATGGAAGCATTCAATTCCTGGTCATAATATCCATATTTTTTCCTTCTTTTTTCCTGAACAGAATACGGAATCTCCTGACCAGTAAGCTTCATATATGTATTATAGATTCCACGGCGCTTTTTCCAGCATAAAGCGGCAAACAGCACAGCTAAAATTAAAAATATAATAAATACTGCAATTTTTGTTTTTTTATTCCACTTTCTCATTTTCCCAAATCCCTGATTTCCGGAAGCTGAAGCCAGAACAGCACTCCGTTCTCCATATTTTTAGCTCCGCAGCTTCCTTTATGTTTATCCACAATCTTTCGGACCACAAAAAGTCCAAGACCAATGTTACGTACTTCATTCTCAGATGTGACTGGTTTCTTCTTCTGGGAAGTTGTGTAAAAGCTGTCCCAGATATGCTCCATCTGCTCTTCTTTAATCTGCGCTCCATCGTTGTAGACTTCCATACGTATCTGCTTTTTCTCTTTCTTCAGAGTAATCCGGATCCGCTTTCCCTGCTCTGTGTGCTGAAACGCATTCATCAGATAATTGTTTACTGCTCTTTCCAGATACATGCGGTTTCCGTATGCGAAACAGTTCTTTTCGATTTCCTGTTCCACTTTGATCTCGTTTTTGCGGAACATAGCATCATATCGAAGAAGCAGATATTCTATCATTTCTGATACATTTACACGGCTCATTTCCATGGAACTCATCTGATTGTCCAACATGGAAAAATCAAGGAGTTCTCCTACCATTCTGGACATTTTGTCCAGCTCCTCGTGAATGGAAGAATAATAGTAGGAACGATCAATCTTATCTCCTGCGATTTCCAGCATTTCCACCTGGCTGGACACTACTGCAAGAGGTGTTTTTAATTCATGGGAAATATTCGCCACAAATTCTCTCTGGCTTTCCAGAAGCTGATAGTCAGACTGCTTTGCTTTTTTCTCGGTACTTGCTTTACTCATTTTTTCCAGGAAATAGCTTAATCCCACCATCAGAAGCAAAACAACCGCCAGATATAATCTGGTTCCCTCAATCACTTCCAGAACTGACTGAACATCTTTTCGCAGGTAAACATAGAATGTATGTCCATCCTGTATAATCTTCCCACGAAACATCAGAATATGCCTGGATTCCATGCGACGCTGTTCCAGGGTTCCTTCTTCTGTGTACTGGGCAATTTTGTTTTCTATGTACTTACGGGCATGCGTGGTCTTCAGAGATGATCTGGACGTATAAATCTGCTCATAATTTTCATTCGCAATTACAGTCTCAAATTTTTCTTTCTGATAATCACCAAGTGTTTCTTCGTCGTCCTCGCTAAGTTCCTCAAGATCCATGTCATGGATATCTTCATACAGCTGACGCATGATTCTGGCCTTTGATGAAGTATATATGGGATAACAGCACACGCTATACAGCATGACTGCCACCGCAAAGGCAATAATCTGAATCCACAGAGCTTTCCCAGCTCTCCAGAAATTTTTTTTAATTTTCATGGATGTCCTCCCCGAAGATGTAGCCCACGCCGTAAACAGTCCGGATATAATTGCAGCCTTCTCCCATTTTTTTCCGCAGCTGCTTCACCAGAGTATCAATGGTCCGCACATCACCTGTATAATCGTATTCCCACACCGCATTCAGTATGGTATCTCTTGGCAGAACAATTCCCGAATGCTCCATGAAGTAAACCATCAGATCAAATTCCTTCCTGGTGGTGGGGATATGCTGCCCTTTGTAAAATAAAAGCTGTGCATTTACATCTGCCTGCAGATCGTTGTATTCCACCATAGTCCGCAGCTTCCCGGCACGCTTCAGCACCGCCTCAATGTGCATTTTCACAAGTGCCAGAGTAAAGGGCTTGGTGATATAATCATCTGCACCTTTCTCAAATCCGCTCATCTGGTCTGCCACTGCCGACCTTGCAGACAAAATAATAACCGGAACCTCCGATATTTTCCTGATCTCTTTCAATACGGTATATCCGGAAATATCCGGCAGCATAAGATCCAGAAGGATCAGATCCACCTTCTGCTTATTCTGGCAAAAATATTCCAGGGCTTTGTTCCCGGTCAGTGCTGTCTCTACTTCATAGTTCTGAATCCTCAGAAAGTCAGAAATCGTCTGTGCTAATTTCGGTTCATCCTCTACAACAAGAATCTCTATTTTTTTCACGGCTCTTTCCTCTCTCTTAAAGCCTGTCCCATAAGGCTTTCTGTATTTCAAACAGGCTTCAATGCTCTGTAAATCGTTGCGGTTTCCCATCAGACAGAAGCCGCAATTTACTTTAATATAGTATCATGTGATTTTGATGGAAATATGAGAAAATAAGTTTTCTTTTGACGCAGAAAAATAAAAATGCCACAAAATCACCACTTTCCGTGACTTTGCGGCATTTTTTTTAGCAACCACTTCCAAATTCTATTTTCTCATGGCTCCCTAAAGGACCTCTATCTGGCAGGCTTTCATCGCTTCCAGCGCCCGCTCATGACTCTCCGGTGTCACTCCGGCGCAGCAAAGAGAGTCTACCATGATCGGTACCTCCGGCAAAAATGCTTTCAGCAGCATAGCATTGGAAATCACACAGATATCTGTGCAAAGCCCTACCAGTGTAATGCTGTCAATGGTCTCTGATTTATTAAATTCTTTCAGGACTTTTCCCAGAGTTTCGCTGCCAAAGGCTGGCTTGTCAATGGGTCCGGACTCCAGAAGCTCTGCGATCTCCTCCCGGATCTCCCAGCCATAGGTGCCGCGGATGCAATGCTCTACAGGAAGCATTCTGCCTTCCTGGGTCTGCAGATAATCCCCACCGTGAGTATCCCTGGTCGCCAGCACAAGACCATTGAAATTCTTCACTCTGTCCACCACATTAGGCACAATGGCTTCCGCCTCCGGTGTGCCAAGCGCTCCGTCAATAAAATCATTCTGCATATCGATCACAACTAAAATATCCATATTTTCCCCCGTACTTCACATGTTTTTTAACAAAATTTTTCTCAATTCATCCCAAACACCACATATTTTTGTAAAACTTATTTAGATTAACTATACCACTTTATTGGAATTTCGTATACCGAAACGGTCAGATTTCTGAAAGATTTTAAAAATTTTTCCAACCATTGCGGATAATAATGTTTTGATGAATCTCTTCGCATATAGTATAATACAATTAACAACCACAAAAATTTAACACCGCTCACATACAAGGAGAATTACCATGACCAAGGAGAAATCCCCTGCCCGCCAGGGACCAAGATACATTTTCTATTTTCTGATGCTCGCCATTCTTGGATGGTTCATTTTCATGCAGTTTTTCGGTGCGGATGAAAGAACTGTCAGCGGAAACTCTCCGTCCCTCCTCTATCCCGGAACCTTTACCTGGGAAAAATCTGACGGCACCACTGAAGAAATCACAGTTCCCGGTTCCTATAATGTTCCCGCAGGCGAAACCATGGTCATCACATCTACCCTTCCGGCAGATTTTGATGCCTCATCTATAGCGATTCGTTCCTCCCTGCAGGACGTAAACATATACATAAACGGCACCTTAAGAGAGCAGTACAGCACCAGTAAAACCCGTCTGATTGGGAAAAATTCCGCCAGCCGTTTCATTTTCTACTCCACCTCCCATGAAGATGCCGGAAAGGAGCTCCGCATTGAACTGACCACCTACACCTCCAACTATTCCGGTGTTGTGAACCAGATTTTCTGCGGAGATAAAGCGGACATCTGGCAGCTGATCTTCAACCATTACGGACTGGCCACTTACATCGCATTTTTCACCCTGTTTGCAGGACTGACCACCATTCTTTTCAGCCTTACCCTTGGTTTTGTGTACCACACAAGCTTTGACATGGAATATCTTGGCTGGTGCATGATAATGGGAGCAACCTGGATGCTGGGCGAGTCCAAAATCCGCCAGCTGCTGATTCCAAACTCATCTGCCCTGGCTTCCTTGTGCTTCGTTATGATTCTCCTTGGACCGATTCCCCTTCTGCTTTATGCAGACAATGTACAGCACGGACTTCACCGCAGACTTTATCATATTGTAATCGGAATCTCCCTGCTGAATTTTACAGTCTGCTCTATTCTAGCCATAGCAAATATTGCAGACTACATTGAAACCCTCCCCCTGGGGCAGATCATACTGATAGGTACTTTCCTGATGGTGTTTATCCATCTTTGCCTCTACATCCGAAACAGAAAAAAAGCCTCAGACCATCTTCTGCTCCTGGCTCATTTGCTCATTTTGCTTTGCGTTGCTGCTGAATGTATCTCTGTATATTTTGTCACATCTCTGTCCGGTCTTTTTATCGGCATTGGAATGCTCATTCTGCTGTTTGTCAACATTGTCCGGACTCTTCGAAGCATCCAGCGTATAGAGAATGAGCGCCAGCAACAGGAACTGGAACGCAAACAGAAGCAGACAGAAATCCTTTCTCTGCAAATGATGCAGACTTTGTCCACCACTATCGAGGCCAAGGACGAGTACTCCCGCGGACATTCCTACCGGGTTGCAGAATATGCCGCACTTATTGCAGCCGAGCTTGGATGGTCTTCAGAGGAAATCCAGCAGTTAAAGCATGCCGCTTACCTTCACGATATTGGAAAAATTGGTATTCCGGATCTGATCTTAAACAAGCCCTCCAGACTTACAGATGACGAGTATAATCTGATAAAAAAACATACCGTCATCGGTGCAGAAATACTGAAGGATATTACCTTTGTCCCTCATATTGTTGAAGTGGCCAGAAATCATCACGAACGGTATGATGGAAATGGATATCCAGACGGGCTTTCCGGTGTCGAAATTCCCATTCATGCACGCATCACCGCAATGGCAGACAGCTATGATGCCATGAATTCCCGCAGAATTTACCGAAATGCACTTCCTCCGGAAATGATCCGGGAGGAAATCAGTAAGAACCGCGGGAAACAGTTTGATCCGGAAATTACAGATGTATTTTTAAAGCTATTAGATGAAAAGCGTGTTGTTCTCCACAATATCCGCACACAGGAAATAACAGCTCCACCAGAGGCTGACCACACCATTAACAAATTCATTTCAGAAGTAGTCAGCACCATAAAGAACCAGGAGGATTCAAAGAATTATGATTTCCTGACCGGTCTTCCTATGAGAAGCCTTGGAGAGCGGCTTATTGCAGAATTCATGCAGGAACATAACGGCTGTCTTATTTTCCTTGATATGGATAATCTGAAAAAAATCAATGACGTTTATGGACACATGGCCGGTGACCGCGCCTTAAGGAATCTGGGAACCCTGCTTTCACGCTATACAGCCAACGGTATTGCCTGTCGTCTTGGTGGAGATGAATTTCTTCTGTTTCTGCCAGACATAAGTGCTGAAAATGTGTCGAAACTAACGACACGGCTTTTCCACCACTTCCATTCCATCGCAGAAGCTGATCCTGAAATCAAAGATGCTGCTCTGTCTGCCGGTTTGTATATGTGCACTACCAGCGATACCTTTGCAGACTGTTATTCCAAAGCAGATAAGGCATTATACAATGTAAAGCAAAATGGTAAAAATCACTTTTCCTTTTATCATCAGATCAGTCATTCCTCTTCCGATTCACCAGGTACTGCCAGGGATCTTCAGCAGGTGGCAGACGCGCTTCGCAAAAGTGGCAGCTATGCAGGTGCTCTTGAACTGAATTACCGGGATTTTTCCAGGCAGTATGAATATATACAACAGCTCATTATCCGAAGCGGAAGCCGCTGCTACCTGGTAATGCTCACACTGGAAGCCACTTCGGACACTCCCGCTCATATTGAAGAAATTGAGCAGACACTTTCCCATATGGAACAGGCTATCCAAAACACCATCCGGCGTGTGGATATCTGTACCAGATACAGTTCCATGCAGTATCTGATCATCCTGTTTCAGCCGGTTGAATCTCAGATTCCCAATATTATGAAACGTATTTTTATGCAATACTATAGAAAGGCAAAAAGCACTAACTTTCTGCCCACATATAAATATCTGTCTATGGCAGAAAATAATATGGATACAAATCAAAAATAAAAGCTTCTGACAGATACAGGATTTTTCAGTCCTGTGTCTGATTCAGAAGCTTTTATTTTTGGGGGATGACCATATCACTTTGAATATTTCTCTACTTTTTCCTCATACTCTTCCTGACTTGTTATCTCATGCTTCACAATATGCCCATGGTTCTTTTTCTTTGCAGTCAGATTCCTGCCAGGTCTTGGTGCATACTGATCCTCCGGAATCTCCAACGCATTTGCCACTGCATGAATAACCCCATTGCTGCTGTAGGTTGCTCCACTTACCGCGTCTACATTCAGACTCTGCTCAGCCTTCATCTGTTCGATTACAGCTGGTGCTGCCCTGAAAAAGTATTCCTCTGTATCACAATAGGAAAGAATGGAAATATCCGTTACCTTCTGTTTTTCAACTGTAACCTGAACCTCCACATCCCCTCGAAATGCATCGGCCGAGCCGGTATAAATGCCATCTGTCAGATTCTGAAAACGTCCAGCCTCTATAAAGGATTGCTTATCTTCAGATTCTTCCTGTTCAGGTTTCTTCCCTTCACCTTCGTCATTTCCCAGTGCTTTATTCACAGCTTCAATCAAGCCGTTACTGCTGTAAGTCGCTCCGGAAACTGCATCTACATCTGTATTCTGCCTGCTGATCATCTCCTGGAAAATCCTGTTTTTCGCTCTCTCCATATAAGACTTATCATCTGCATAATCATCCAGTACAAGCTCCGTTATCTTCCCATCGGCAACCTTTACCGTAACCGTCACCTTGCCTCTGTAGCCCTCACCGGTTCCTGTGTAAATACCATTCTGAAAGTTACCTCCAGCATCATTTTCTGCCGTTTTTTTCACTGAATCTGCCGTTTTCTCTTTAGCCAGATTTCCTGCTATAAGGAGCTGTGACACCATGATGGTAGCACAGGTAACGCCCACTCCGATCAGCACTCCATATCTGCTTCTAAAGTGCGCATTCCCTTTCGGACACCAGCTTACACACTTCTGACAGCTGATACATTCTCCTCCGGCAATCCTGTCTTTCTTCGTAAGATCCATCCCCATGGTGCATTTCGAGGTACATAAATGACACTTTCCGCACTCTTCCCGCGGCTTATCAATTTTCAGGAAAGATGTCTGTGAAATCAGTGAATAAATTGCTCCCATAGGGCAAAAATATCTGCAAAAAAATCTCTGTACAAACAGTGAGCCAATAAAGATTAAAAGAAGCAGAACTCCTCCAACTGAAAGCAAAGGCTTCAATCCTGGCCAGTGTCCAAATGAAACATACTGCCCAAACACCTGCCACGGGCCGGCTGTTTTCACAGCTGTTACACCACTCCATATGAATATTATAAAGTAAAAAAGCACTGCATACTTGGCAAATCTGAATATCCGGTCATCCTTTTTCAGGTTTCTTTTTCCCGGAAATAATGCCCGCAATCTGTGTGATCCAAGCCATAGCAAATCCTGCACTGCTCCAAAACTGCAGAAAAATCCACAGAAAAACCTTCCCACAAGTACTGTTGCCGGCACAGTTGCCAACAGCATCCATACCGAATACTTCACACTTTCCCATGAAATATTTCCCTTGTATATGCAGGAAACAATATTTCCCACAGCTGCGAATTCCCCTTCAAATAAGCCCGGAATTAAAGCGAAGGACAATATCTGGATAACCACTTTGATCCAGTTGATTTTCTTATTTTTCAGAAAGTTTTTTCTGTTCATTCTTTATACTCCTTAGAGCGGGTCTGAAAAAGACTCTAATACAAGTCTTCGATTGTAAGCAGCACCGCATTTTCTCGCGCCGCCCTTTCCTTTACTGACTCTGTGAAACCAGATTTGCTGAAAAACATAAGATACTTTTCCTCTGCATTTTTAAACATTTCTGCAGCCATAACCAGGTCATCATACTCTTCCATAGGCATTGGTTTATTTCGAAACTTACATTCACAGAGCAACACTTTCTTTCCCGTTTTATCAAACGCAAGTATATCAACATCATCCTGCGCTTTTATCAATAGATTATTCCCCCACCATTTTCCCATTTTATATGGAATAAACGGAAGTTTCTTCGCAGGAAAGCTCCAGGCCCAGCATGGAATAATAATTCTGATTTGTAAAAAGGAATCTGTACCAGAACTTATAATAATTATCTGTTATCTCATAAATCCCTTTTTTACTTGTTTCTGGCTCGGTACAGGGAACACACTTCTCAATTAATCGCAGAGTCTGCAATGTAAGCATATATTTGCTGCACTTGCTTTTCTCTTCATGAATTCGATCTGCAATCTCACGAATCTTATTACATCCATTGGAAATCGCCTCTAAAATGGAATTGTATACTGAAGGCTCTCTTAATTCAATCCTCAAAAGTGTCTGGGGTTCATCATTCAAAAAGGCCCTTCCGTAAGCAGATTATTTTTTATATTTTCCTCCAGTGAAATCTCAGAGGAAAACGCCTCCAGATGTCATTGAAGGATTCGGTTCTGCCAGAAAAGGAAGCTCATCAATAATCAATACCAATTTTTCGTCTGAAATTTTTCCTGTAATATATTCAAATGCAGCTTCCCAATTTTGAAAAGAAGATATAAAAGAGCCTTCGAAAAATGTTTGCACCATCTTGGAAAAGTTCAGAAGATTCAAAGAATCATTCTTCTCTGTGCAGAAAAAAACAGGGCTTTATGTCTGCCGGCAAATTCTCTTAAGCAGCCTCCTCGTTGTCAAATCATAAGCGCCGTAAACAAAATATACTACTTGCAGTAGTATACTTATAAATAGTATATTTTATTCTGTGATATTTTCAATCGATTTTCCATATTATTTTAAGAAAATATGTTCGCCAGTTTCCATATCCTCTACATCCAGGTAAATTGCCCTGCACTTTTGGGGCAATTCTTCCATGTGCATAAGCTCAAGCCAGTTTTTGTTCCAGTCGGTGTGCCAGTGACCGAAATACCAGTGTTTGAAAGATCTGCCCTTCTTGTCGCCGCTGCCATCTGCAAGCATCTCATTAGTCTGGTTCAACTTGTCACATACCCATTGAAAATAGTTCTGAAGGGGTTCTTCTTCCCTGGCTACGTGGTAGTAGCCAAGCGTTTTCACTCGGTATAATGGGCAGGTGTGTGTGATCGCATAGTCTACTTCATAATCTTCTGCTTCCAGATTCTTATTGGAATTGGCGTAATCAGAGTCTGTAGGAAGCTTTTTGGCCATCATCGCAATGTAGTCTCCATTTTTTTCTGCAGCTGGTAATAATTACTCTCTTTTCTTCATATACATTGTTTTGCGTCCTGCGCCAGTTCGTATTATAGCACCCTCATCAACCAGTTTTTTTAATGCTGATTCTACTGAGGAACTTCCAAGACTAGGACATGCAACCAGTGCATCATGTTTCGAAAACTTTCCGAGCGTGTTTTCTGAATATGTCTTTACAACATCATATGCCTTGCTTTTTTTTCCTGTTTTTTCAGCTAATACTATTCTTGCCTCAAACTCTCTATAGCACGATAGAATAATTCCTAACATATATTTAATAAATGGCTTGGGATCATTCTCTCCCTCATACCAGTTTTGATCCGCATTTTGCAAAACTTCATAATATGTTTCTTTTGTATCCGCAATAGCTTTTTCTATACTGATATACTGTCCAACAATATATCCACTTCGATATAGGAGCAATAATGTTAATAGTCTGCTCATTCGTCCATTTCCGTCATTGAAAGGATGAATACATAGAAAATCTAATATAAAATTAGGTATCAGAATGAGCGGATCTACAATACCATCCCCTATAGCTTTGTTATACTCATTGCAAAGTCGTTCTACTGCATCTGGGGTTTCGTAAGGTTCTAATGGCTTAAACAACACCACTTTCTCTCCATTTTCAAGCATCATATCAATCTCATTTGGAGTGGTCTTATATTTACCAGCATAAGAAAATGCAGTATGTTTTAACATCTCACCGTGAAGCTGCAAAATATAATTACTTCGAACAGGAATTGCTTCGTAAGCTTCATGGACAATATTTAGGACATTACGATATCCAAGTATTTCTTCTTCATCTCTATTCCTGGGCGTTGTTTTATCTTCCACAAGCTGTTTTAATCTTGCATTTGTTGTCACAATACCTTCTATCTGATTCGAACTTTCTGTACTCTGTATTTTCGCAATTTCAATCAGGCGATTAAGTTCAACGGGCTTTTGTCTTAGATACAGATCTTGTTTTCCTTTATACTCATGGATTTGTGCAACATATGCCAGAATCTCATTATCCCAGGTCCTTTCCTTAAGTTTGGAATAATCAAATACTCTCATTCCAACTCCTTTCTCCCAAGCTTCTTTTCTTTCTCCCAATATTGGCGCATTTTTGGGAGATATTCAAATATGTTGGGATAATAATATTATTGTCCTTTTTTCTTATCCTTTCAGCAACTGCACTGCCCCGCCACAGACCTTTTCGTGCACATATGCATCTCTGAATTTAATTTAAAGCTTATACTCTTCAATCATGCATTCATGTACTTTCGTTCTCTTATTATAATTCACTCCAACCAGAAGTGCATTTCCAGCATATTCTTCCAGACTTCTGCAATATTCTTTTCTTTTAATCTGGCTGATTGCCCCATCTGCACTCTTGTCCCATTTCAGCTCTACCACAAGTGCCGGTTTATCCTGAAATTTCTTACGTGGAATAAATACTATATCCGCAAATCCCTTTCCACCTGCCAGTTCCCTGTGCATCGTGTAAAAATTCCTTGCAGCATATAAGGCAAGAGATATCGTATAACTCAAAGCATTTTCATCATTATACTGAATATGGGACGTTTCAAAATGAGCCAGCTGTATTCCTTCTGCAACCTGCTGTGGCCGTCTCTGCCAGATTGCATTTAACGTGTCAGCAGATTGCTTCAGCGCAATTGATACCTCCCCCCAGTCCGATGCAGCTACACTGTTAACATACTCATTTCGCACTTCATTATTCGGAATCTTCACCACCTTATTCTCCGAATCATAAGCCAGATAACCCAGATGAATCAACAATGTCAATACATCGTCCTCTGTCCGGAAGGTTATCATATCGTTAGTAAAACTTCCCGTATTAACCGGAATCCTTTCCCCTGCAATCATGCTCAAAACATCATCCTTCAGGCCATCAAAATTCATATCAATATAAACCTGCAAGGCCTCGAATGTTTCTGTCTGATTCCAGTAATTCTCTATTTTTCCAAAGAGCATACTGTTTACAACAGAGCGAGGACTATACACCGACGCCGCCATGGAAAATGAATATCCGTCATACCAGGCTTTTACCTCCTCCATATCCATCCTGTATTTATGGCACAGATATTCCACTTCCACCTCAGTAAAGCCCACATACGGTGCAAGAGGACCTGGATTTATCATGGAAAATTCATCAAACATATTTAATGCAGAATGGGTTCCATATTTCTTTATTGGCAAAATACCCGTCATATACGCTAAGTGAATACACGCCTTATCCTTCAGCAAATCTCTCAGGAAATCCAGGTATTTCTCCTGTGCTTCCTTATTCTGCCTGAACTCCCTGAAAATACAGTCCCACTCATCTATAATAACAACAAATGGACACTTCTCAGTCTCATAAATATCCTGCATGGATTCCACCAGATCCGTATCGTCAAAATAATCCACATCCGGATATTCTCGCTTCAGATCCCGCAAAACAAGTTTTTTTACCCGGTCAACCAATGCTTCAACACTATCGCTTCTACTCAGAAACTCCTGCATATTCAAAAAAATGGTATTATACTTATTTCTGTACTTTTCAAAATCAGGACTCTCGGATATTTCAAATTTGGAAAATATTTCTCTGGAATCACAGCCTCTGCTGTAATATGCCGTAAGCATATTCGCAGCCATGGATTTTCCAAACCTCCGCGGGCGGCTGACGCAGACATATCCCTGCACTGTATTCATTACCCGATTCGTGTATCCGACCAAACCAGTTTTATCTACGTAGATTTCAGAATTTACGCTTTTTTCAAAGCTCTCCATTCCCGGATTCAGATATCTGCCCATAGTTACCTCCTGTGTCCTTATCCGTTTCCATATTCTTATAGCGTAAGTATATAACATTTTTTTGCTTTTGACTACCTTAGAGCCTGTTTGAAAAGGATTTTCGCAAGATGTGCGCCACACTTTGATCTCCATTCTCTTTTTAGAATGTGTTTGAGAAAGGATTCGTCTATAAACTTCATTTCGCAAAGTTTAATTACACCATCTTTTCTGATATCTTGTTGCCGTAAACATTAAAACAATATTACAATTATTCTTTCACACTATTCTTGCCAACCGGCGACAGCACTATTAAAGAAGCCAAAAATACAGGCGGTACTCACCTTTCCTGAATACCAGCCTGCATTTTCCGAGGTTTTTTCAAAATTTTATAGCAATTTCTATCTTCAGCTTAATTTATTAACCGCTTCTGCCAGTTTCAGATACTCCTGGTAATGTTTCTTATACCAGTCTTTCTTCTCAGAATCCGGTTTGTAAATCTTAATACATTTCGCAGCCATATGTTCTGCTGCCACTTCCAATGTCTCGTAAATTCCAGCTCCCACAGCAGCATACATAGTGGCTCCCTGTGCACATGTCTGGTCACTGTCCAGAATGTGTATCTCACGTCCGCTTAGGTCAGACAACATCTGCATAACATAAGGTGATTTCTTAGAAATTCCACCTACCGCGATCATCTTTTCAATATCAATTTCCTGTTTCTCGAAGCCCTCAATCAGACGGTACAGACCACATACAGCTCCAAACACAAGACTGCGGTAGAGATACGGCGCATCCATTCCCAGCGATAATCCGGAAATGGCAGATCTCTGGAAATCGTCTGTATTTGGATAACGGCGTCCATTAAACCAGTCCAGTGCAATTGGGAATGGCTCTTCCGGAAGTTCTTCCGCCTTCTTCTGCAGCATAACCAAAATCCGATCTTCGACTTTTTTGTATAGTTCATCTGAAATACCAGAATTCTCATCAGCTGCAAGTTCTGTCAGCGGCCACTCCAACAGCCTCTTAAACCATGCAAATATATCTCCAAAAGCCGCCTGTCCGGTCTCCACGCCTACGTATCCAGGCAAAATGGAATTCTCAGCCTGTCCACAGTACGCCTGAATATCTTTTCCATTCAGGTTCTCCGGCTTCTCCACGAACATATCCACACAAGAAGTTCCCATCGTACATACAAAAGTCTTCTTCTGAATACCAGCACCCACAGCGCCTGCATGAGCATCAAAAGAGCTTCCTGAAATCACAGTACTCTCTTTTAATCCCAGTTTCTTAGCCCATTCCGGACAAAGAGTTCCAACCTTCACAGTAGACGGCTGCGGTGCATTTCCATACCGCTCGCGAACCTGTACCAGATACGGATCCAGCTGTTCCAGAACAGAAGCTGCCGGCAGACCATTCCACTCGCTGTGCCACAAAGCCTTATGACCAGCTGCACACGCACTGTGGTAAATTTTCTCCGGTCTTGTTTCCCCGCAAAGAATACCAGTCATCCAGTCACAATGCTCCTCCCAGGTATAAGCTGCCTGGCGGATTGCTTCATCATGTCTCACTGCATAAAGGATTTTTGCCCAGTACCATTCCGCACTGTAATCTCCCTGGTATTTGGTATAGTCATTCTCACTGTTGTTCCTGAATAACTTGTTTATCTCGTCCGCCTCAGCAGCTGCAGCGTGATCCTTCCAGAGGAAAAACATGGCGTTTTCATTCTCTGCAAACTCATCAAGCAGTGCCAGCGGAATTCCATTTTTATCTACCGGAACCGGAGTGGAACCAGTAGTGTCCACTCCAATTCCAATCACATGATCTTTCTGCTCTTCGGTAAGCTCTGCCAGTGCTGTCGTAATGCATTTTTCCAAAGATTCCAGATAATCTAATGGATGCTGGCGGAAAATGCTGTACTCCGGATGCTGATAGAGTCCAGCTTTCCAACGTGGATAACAGGCAACACCCTGTCCAACATTTTCCCCAGTCTCTGTATTTACAATAAGCGCACGAACAGAATCACTTCCGAAGTCAACTCCAATTACATAACTTTCTGCCATTTGCTTAACCGTTTCTTTCCTGTAATTATTTTCTGGAAATTGCTTTCTTTGCTTTCTCAGCAATATTCTCAGGGGTTAATCCGTAATGTTTCAGCAGTTCTGCCGGAGAAGCGGAATGTCCAAATGTATCCTGAACTCCAACAAACTCAGTCGGAACACTCTTGTTCTGAACCAGAACTTCTGCAACAGCTGCTCCAAGTCCGCCGATCACATTGTGCTCTTCTGCTGTAACAATTGCACCGGTCTCTTCTGCTGCTTTGAGAATGATATCACGGTCAATCGGTTTAATTGTATGCATATCAATAACTCTTGCACTGATTCCCTCAGCCTCCAAAAGTTTCTGTGCTTTCAGAGCTTCCTGAACCATAAGGCCACATGCAATGATTGTAACGTCTTTACCATCTTTCAGCTGTACGCCTTTGCCAATCTCAAATGAGTAATTCTCAATTGTATCAGTTACACACTCAACTGCCGGACGCCCTGTACGGAAATAGCATGGCCCCTGGAAATCAAGCATAGCCTTTGTTGCAAGACGAGTCTCATTTGCGTCACATGGAACAATTACAGTCATTCCCGGAATTGTACGCATAAGGCTGATGTCCTCAAGAGCCTGATGGGTTGCACCATCCTCACCAACTGTAAGGCCAGCGTGGCTTCCTACTACCTTTACATTTAATCCTGGATAGCAGACATTGTTTCTTACCTGGTCATAAACACGGCCTGCTGCAAAAATAGCGAATGTATGTACCAGAGCAGTTGCTCCACATGTTGCAAAACCAGCTGCTACATCTACCATGTTTGCCTCAGCAATACCGATGTTGTAAAAACGTTCCGGATATTTCTCTGAAAAATAAAGTGTCATGGTGCATTTCTTTAAGTCTGCGTCAAATACATAGATGTTCTCATCTGCACCAAATTCAGCTAATGCACGTCCATATGCTACTCTTGTTGAAATATTCTCTCCCATTTTATCAGTCCTCCAGTTCCGCAAGTCTAGCATCCAATTCAGCAAAACATGCCGGCCACTGTTCCGGTTTTGGCTGTCCGCCGTGGAAGTCAACATTATTTTCAAATAAGGAAACGCCTTTGCCTTTAATAGTATGTGCTACGATTGCAGTAGGTTTTCCGGTTACTACAGAAGCAAGCTCTACAGCGTCTGCGATCTGCTCTACATCATGTCCGTCGATTTCGATCACATTCCAGCCAAATGCTTTGAATTTGTCACCGATCGGGTATGGAGACATAACTTCTTCCAGAGAGCCATCCAGCTGAAGATTGTTATTATCTACAAATGCGATCAGATTATCAGCTTTATAGAAGCCTGCACACATAGCAGCTTCCCAAACCTGGCCTTCCTGAATTTCACCATCTCCCATGATACAGAATACACGGTTTCCAGTCTTATTTGCCTTTGCATACATAGCCATTCCAAGAGCCGTGGAAAGTCCCTGTCCAAGAGAACCCGCAGACATATCAACACCTGGCACATGAATCTCTACATGTCCGGAAAGATCACTGTCCAGTTTACGGAATGTAGAAAGATGTTCTACCGGGAAAAATCCCTTGAGAGCTAATGTTGCATACATTGCCGGTGAGCAGTGTCCTTTGGAAAGAACAAGTCTGTCACGGTCTGGCTTGTCCGGGTTTGCCGGATCTACATTCATTTTGTCGAAATACAGTACTGACATAATATCACAGATGGAGAAAGATCCTCCAATATGTCCGGAACCTGCAGTCTGGATTGTCTGCAAAGCTGTTTTACGAATTTTTGCAGCCCATAACTCCAACTCTTTTTTCTTCTTGCTGTCCATTTGTTTAGTCTCCTTTTTGAATTTATATGATTATTTTGCTGCGTTCTGTTTTTTCTGTTTCACCATATCAACATAAACTGCTGCGATGATGATAATTCCCTTTAATACAAACTGCCAATAAGAGTTGACATGCATTAAGTTTAATCCATTTGAAATAAGTCCGATGATCAGAACACCGATCAGAAGTCCACCTACAGAACCGGTACCACCGAAGAAAGAGGTTCCACCAAGTACTGCTGCTGCAATCGCATCTGTCTCATAACCTTCGCCTGTGGATGGCTGTCCGGAAGCAAGACGGGAAGCAAGAACTACACCGCAGAAGCCAGCAAGCGCACCACTGATTGTCCATACAAGAATTTTAATCTTCTTTACATTAATACCGGAGAAACGAGCGGATACTTCGTTTCCACCAACTGCATAGATATGACGTCCTGTCTGGGTTTTATTAAGGAAGAAATAGTCCAGGATCAGGAAAATGATCATATATACAACTGGAAGCGGAACTGGTCCAAGAGAACCCTGTCCGATTTTTGCGAAACCATCGTTACCATAAGCTGTTACAGGAGATCCGTTTGCTACCAGATAAGCAGTACCACGACAGAAGGACTGCATTGCCAGTGTTACAACGAATGGATGGATTCCTGTGTAAGCAACAATTACACCATTCAGTAAACCGATTACAACACCAATCAGAATACCCATAAGAACAGCAAGCTGTACCGGGAATCCCCACCACTGGAAAGCTGCAACGGTCATAACACCACTCAACGCTGCAAGTGCACCACCGGTCAGGTCGATACCAGCAAGGATGATTGCCATCTGAACACCGATTGCAAGGAAGCAGTTTGTTGCACATGTTCTTAACAGGTTAAGAATGTTTTTCTGTGTCAAAAAGTTATTTCCAAAGATGGAAAAGATTACGCAAAGAATTGCTAAGCCTAATAAGATTCCCCAGTTCTGGGAAAAATAGTTTTTTACAGCCCGGCCTACGTAGCTCTGTGATTTTTTATTATTCATTGTTGGATACCCCCATAGCGTACTTCAAAATCCGTTCCTGATCATACTCATCGTGACTTAACTCACCCATGATGTGACCTTCTCTCATGATCATCATTCGGTCACTCATGTTCATTACTTCAGGCATCTCTGAAGAAATCAGAATGATTGCCAGTCCCTGTTTCGCCAGGTTGTTGATGATGGTATAAATCTCTGCTTTTGCACCGACATCAATTCCTCGAGTCGGCTCATCCAGGATCAGAATCTTCGGATCAGTAGCCAGCCATTTCGCCAGCAGTACTTTCTGCTGATTTCCACCTGAAAGAGTAGAACAGTTTACAAGAGATGAAGGAGTCTTAATGTGAAGTTTCTCGATTCCGTCCTCTGTGATCTCATCTTCTTTTCGGGTATTTACTACCAAATTCTTAATGAAACGATCCAGTACAGCAAGTGTAGTATTGAACTTGATGGTATTGTTTAACAAAAGACCTTCTGTCTTTCTACTCTCTGGAACAAGGGCAATACCATGTTTCTGCATGTACGCCGGATCATGTTTCTTTGTTTTTTCTCCGTTCAGATAAATCTCTCCGGAATCCATAGGATCAAGTCCCATGATTGCTTTCATAAGCTCAGATCTTCCGGCCCCTACCAGTCCGTAGAAACCAAGTATCTCTCCGCTTCTTACCTGGAAGCTGCAGTCAATTGCTCTTTTTCCTGCATTAATGTTCTTAACTTCCATCATGATGTCGCCTGGTTTATTATAAGTACGAACATAGTAGTTACCCAGGTCCCGACCTACCATCAGGGAAATCAGCTCACTCTCTGAACATTCAGCTGACTGACGTTCTCCCATAAATTCTCCATCTCGCATAATGGTAACTGCATCACAAAGCTGGAATACCTCTGCCATCTTATGTGTGATGAAGATAATGCCCATTCCCTGTTTCTTAAGGTCTCGTACTGTATCAAACAACACATCTACCTCTTTTTCAGAAAGAGAAGATGTCGGTTCATCCAAAATTAAAATCTTCGCATTCAGTGAAAATGATTTTGCAATTTCCACCATCTGCTGCTGTCCAATAGAAAGTCTTCCTACAAATTCATTTGGGTCTACATCAAGACCAACTCTCTCAAGAAATGGTCTTGCGGCTTCTGCCATTTTATCTTTACTTACCATACCAAAAGAGTTCTTCATCTCTCTTCCAAGAAAGATGTTCTCTGCAATTGTAAGATATGGCTCCAGCGCAAGTTCCTGATGGATAAATGCAACTCCCAGAGCCTGAGATTTATGAATTGAATGGATTGCTACTTTTTTTCCTTCAATATAAATGTCTCCTGAATCAGCCGGAAAAACACCGCCCAGAACATTCATCAGTGTGGATTTACCGGCTCCGTTCTCACCCATAAATCCCATAACCTCTCCGGCGTGAACTGTGATTGCTGCATTGTTCAACGCTTTAACACCGGGGAAAGTTTTTACTATGTTTTCCATACGTAAAAGTTCTTTTTGCATATTTGTGCTCCTCTGAAAAACTGCCAGAGATTTCACTCTCTGGCAGCCAGTTTTCATTCCTGTCTTCCGATATTTCGAGACAATAACGGATTATGGATTACTGCCAATCTGTTACATCGAAATCAGCAATATTGTCTTTGTTGATCAGAACTACGTCTATAGTCTGGTCATGCTCTACTTCTTTGCCATCCAGAGTATCAATTGCTGCGTCAAGAGCTTTCTGTCCGATTACAGATGGCTGCTGAGCTGCAGATGCTGTAGCAGAACCGTCAGCAACATATCCCATGAAGTCCGGGTTACCATCAACACCATAAATCAGGATGTCATCTTTGCCTGCTGCCTGAGCGGCCTGTACACATCCAAGAGCGCCCATATCATTGATGCAGAAGAATGCTGCAAGGTCATCATCAGCTGTTAAAACATCCTCTGCTGCTGTCATTGTCTTAGCTGTGTCACCTTCTGTATCTGTTGTAGATACGATTTCGAAGTAATCACCAACTGTATCAAGGAAGCCCTGCTCACGCTGTACACAAGCTGTTCCGGATGGCTGATCCATAACTGCGATCTTGGAACCCTCGTCCAGTTTGCTCATCATATCGTTTGCACACTCAACACCTGCTTTGTAGTTATCGGAAGCGATAATACTAACAACTTTGTCGGATGCATCAACTGCTGTGTCTACGTTGATAACCGGGATTCCAGCATCTTCGCAAGCCTGAAGAGCCTCTGTTACTGCTGTACAATCCATAGGAGCAAGGATGATCGCATCAACTTCCTGAGCGATTAAGTCGTTTACGTAGTTGTTCATGGTTGCCTGATCGCTGTTTGCATCAACTGTTACAAGCTGGGAATCAACGTCCATTCCTTTTGCTTCCATCTCTTCTTTGATACCGCCAAGCATTGCGGTCCAGAATGGGTTGTTCATTGTGGTCGGTACATATGCGATTGTGTAGTCGTTTCCAGCTGCATCATCAGATGCATCGTCTGCAAATACAGTTGCGCTTCCCATTGTTGTCATTGCCATTGCCAGTACCATTGCTAATGCGAGATTTCTTTTTTTCATTTCGATTCTTCTCCTTTTTTTACGTTTCTGCTCATTTATTTTATCTTCTGATTATAACTTTTCGAAAAGATGTTCATGGACTCCGGATTCCATTAGCAGGTTCCCATATTTTGTTATAATCAGATGATCAGTACATGTTTCATTGCCTGATTTCAGGCTGGTTTCCACCGCGCACCCTTAGCGCTTCGGATCAGATCAAATATATTATCTCTTCTGCAGAGATTATCAAATGTATAGTAAAATCCACCCAACAGGAAAGAATCCTGACTGATTTTTGAATATCTTATAGAAGCATTTTCTTCCACAAATGCAGGTACAAAATTTCGAATAGCCTCCCGGATTTTGTTTACAAAATCTTTTGTATCCGGATAATCAGGTCCAATAATGATACAATCTGGATTGATCAGATAGATAATATTGGCAATTCCATATCCCAGCATCCAGGCTACTTTATGTACTGCCCATGTGGCCAGTGCATCCCCTTTCCGGTATGCATCAAATACTTCCAGATATGTACTTTTCTCATTTAAAATAGTGTCTGGAAATTCGAATAACCTTTCTTTCACATATCGTGCCGCGCTTTCTGAACCTGCACAATATTCAAAGGTTCCTTTATTTCCCCTTGCCTGGTTATAATTGATTCCCATGTAACCACCTTCACCGGCAAGCCCCAAATGACCATTCATAATATTTCCATTTACAACACATCCGGTACCAATACCAAATCCTCTGGATCGTACCACTACCAGACTTCCCCGCTCCTGACCTTTGATTTCCTCTGCACATCTCCACTCTGCGTAAGCGGAAAGTTTGGCGTCATGCTTGATCATAACCTTTCTGCCAAGTGCTTTTTCAAGTTCAGCTTTCACATTGATCTGGCTTAGCTCTTCGAATTCGGAAACCATGAAGATTTCTTCATTCTTCTCCGGTCTGTTGATAAACAGTCCAGGCACTGCCAGACAGATTCCAAGGATACGGTTATTTCCATATTCATTTGCCATTTTCACCGCATCGGCTTTCAGGTTTTCAACAATTTCCCGGAAGCCATTCTCTTTTTGAAAATTGCAGCAGCTGTGTTTAATCATATTGCCGCTAAGATCAAAAATCGCCAACTGGTAATCCTTACGAGTAATTCCTATGGACATTGTATAAATGTCATCCAGTTTCAAATTAAGCTTCTCGCCTCTTCGTCCAGCGGCAGTCTCACCATTTACTTCAACAATCCCCATTTCAAAAAACTCATTGATGATATTGGTGATCGTTGCTTTCTGCAGGTTTAACTCTACGGCTAACTCTGCTCTGGTCATCATGCCTTTCTCCTGAAGAGTTTTAAAAACAAGGATCCGATTGTTCTTCTGCATCTCCATGCTATTCATTCCACGTCTCATTGCTGTCCCTACCTTTTGTGTTTTTTTATTAAACTTAAGACCGATGTGTTCGAATCATTAACATTCTGTAGTGTTCATTTCTCGTCTCCTTGCATTAATTATATTAACGCAAATCCCCCTAGTAGTCAATCATTTTGTGTTAAATTAATGAACAAATTTCGTGTATTAAGTTTGTGTATGTTTTATATTTTTCTATTTTTGTCGTGTAGAGTTCATTTGTTGAACATTATGTAATAATAAAGGTTCCTATTTCCGTTCATTTGGTTATAAACTTGTGTTCATAGGAAATCTTTTGTATGTTCATCATTTGAATTTTAATCTGATTGGTTCTATTATACGGCAGAAAGAAAATATGAGCAACGAATAACAAAAATTAAAGTAATCCATACCGCACAAAAGGCAATGAACCATTTCTGGTTCATTGCCTTTTACTTTACCTACACTGTAATTGCAAATAATAACAATAAAATTTATTCTCCTTCTCTTCAAAAGAAACCATAATGCGTCACCTCAATTTGACCTCTACAGCCGTAACCCTTTAATATCTTTAATCCGTGATAAGATCGTATTGCAGCTACAGCTGATAATGCCGGGCAGTGTATCAATGACGTTGTGCAGGAAGTGCTCCATTTCATCACTTGATGAAGCAACAGCATGTACATGCAATTTGTCTCTTCCTGTGACACGGTAAATCTGTGTGACTGTATCGTCTTTGTATAAAATATCCGTCACCTGTGCCAAATGCCCTGGTTTTATTTCAATTTCAAAATAACAGGATACAGCCCCACTGATTTTTTGCGGATTTATTATTGTTGTATATTCTTCAATTATCCCCTTTTTCTCCATAGCCTGAATCCGGGCTTTTACTGCCACTCTGGAAATGCCGGTTTCTTCACCGATATCTGAGTAGGAGATACGTGCATTTTCTATAAGTAACTGGATAATCTTCTGATCCAGTTCATCTAAATTATCCAGGTACATAAGTGCCCTCCTGTAAAATAATATCCGTCAGCTTTATTCGATTTCCCAACCAGCTTTACGGCACAATCTCAAGCCAGTAGCCATCTGGATCTACGATGAAATAAATTCCCATTGCTTCGTTTTCGAAGCAAATGCAGCCCATCTCTTTGTGCTTCTTGTGCGCAGCCGCGTAATCCTCCGCCTGAAATGCCAGATGGAATTCGCATTCACCCAGATTATATGGCTGTGGATGATCCTTAAGCCAGGTAAGTTCCAGCTCAAAATCACTTACATCGTTGCTCAGATACACGATGATAAAATCATCGGTAGTCTTTCTTCTCACCTCGTGCAGATCAAGGGCCTCATTGTAAAATTTAATAGATTGGTCCAGGTCTGACACATTGTAGTTTTCGTGAATCATCTTAAATTTCATAGTTCTTCTCCTTTTGTACATTCTGTGTTTTTAATGCGTGACTTATATTGCGGATATTCCGTAATAAACCGCTTAATTACACTGGCATCATTCCAGTAATGCATTGGAAAAATGACATTGCAATCTACATTTTTAAGGAAATACAGGATCCCGTCGGCATAAT
This sequence comes from Ruminococcus sp. 1001136sp1_2201st1_G3_2201SCRN_220225, assembly GCF_040924365.1. NCBI lineage: Bacteria > Bacillati > Bacillota > Clostridia > Eubacteriales > Oscillospiraceae > Ruminococcus > Ruminococcus sp. 1001136sp1_2201st1_G3_2201SCRN_220225. The sequence continues at coordinate 125,490 of NZ_JBCOME010000003.1, forward strand.
GATCTCCCTGCCTCGGATCTAAGGGAACAAATGCAGCATCAAAATGCATACCCTTAATTTTCCTAATCTCCGCACGATACGCAGAAGTAAGTCTCTGGTTGTCAGCTTTCGGCTCACCATCCCAGTACCAGTCGTTTAAGTCACCAGCATGATAAATGGTGCCTTCCTTTGTCTTGACAATAAATGCGACACCACTATCGTTAGACAGCAATGTATCCACTTTGGTATCATTATCCAGATTATAAGTCTGATCATGATAAACATATGTGATCTTCAGATCCGATAAATGATTCCTTTTTCGTATATCATTCGCCAGGACTGCCTGATAAGTCATCCCCATATCTTCAAGAATCCCAAAGATTTGTGGGTTAAAATGATCCTGGTGGAAATGACTGCAAAAAACGATTACTTCTTTTTCCTTGTCAAGGTTCGATAGTTCACCCTTATAATAATCAAAAATATAGTAGCAGTCTCTGGTCTCAATTAAAAACCCACTGTGGTTAATGTAAGTAACTTTCATGATACCTCCTTCATTTCCCGCGTTCTCTTTCAGCTATTTCTGAAGCAACACGTCAAATGAAAAACATTTTCTTATAGCATGTTTAAAAAAAGCTTTCTGCAAAATACAGCCAGATACTATAGACTTGATGATCTTCTGAGCGCCACATAGGATATTAAAAAGTTCGCAAACCAACCTGCTGGTACAGCAAGCCAGACGAATTCAATGCCAAAACGCGGTGCAAAAATCAAGGCAACAGACAGGCGAATCGCCAGGTTTACCATGTTTGCAATAAGAAACGGACGCATGATTCCGAGACCACGAAGGACTCCATCGGTTGCCATTTTGATTCCCATAAAAATGAAGAAATAACCAAGCCATCTCATATAATCCCCGGATACCTGATAGGCCAGAGCGGTTCCGTCTTTACCAAGAAACAACGAGGAAATTTGCGTATGCAGCGTTTCAATAACGATGAAAGCAATGGCTGCAAAGCACACATCCAGCACCAATGCAGCCTGGTAGCCTTTTTTGATACGCTGGGGTTTGTTTGCGCCGAGATTCTGTGAAACATATGGCGAAACTGCATTGCCGATGGATACAAAAATCAGGGAAAAAACATTCTCAACCCGCATCGTCGCCGCATATCCCGCAAGCGCCTGTGTGCCGAAGGGATTTACAACAGCCTGTACGATCATCATGCCGATAGACACTGTAGACTGCTGAAGAACCGAAGGTACAGCAATTTGAAACATGGAATATAACTCCTGCCTGTCAAACCAGTCAAAGGGACTTTTATATCGCCGCATCCGGTGAAAGAAAATCAAAAGCGAAAACACGGCGGAAATGCCTTGTGCAATCAAGGTTGCAAGCGCCGCACCGAACACGCCGAGATCAAGACCAGCCACCATCCAAAGATCCATAAAAATATTTAAGACTGACGAAAATATCAGGAGTCCCAGTGGAATTTTTGATTCGCCTATGGAAGTAAACATCGTTGAAAGAATGTTGTACATAAACAAAAAAGGAAAACCCACGAAATAGACCCGCAAATACAGCACTGCATCGTCCAGTATATCGGCAGGGGTTTGTAACGTGCTCATCATCCAACGGGAGGAGCAAAAGCCAAAAATACCAAGGACTATGCTTAGAATTAAAAAGCTAAGCAAGGACGTTGACACAATGGTTTTCATTTTTCCATACTCCCTGGCACCGAAATAACGGCTCACGAGCACACCGGCACCCACACCGGCACCCAGTGCCACACAAATGAAAACATTGGTCAGCGCTGCACATGCACCGACAGCTGCAAGTGCAGAGGAACCCACAAACTGACCGACGATAATAGAGTCAGCCATATTGTATATCTGCTGAAAAAAGCTGCCGAGAATCATCGGCACTGCAAAAACCGTCAGCGCTTTAAGCGGCGCATCTGTGATTAAATATTCATCTTTTGACATTATCATATGCCTCCACAGGTTTCATAATTTCATTTATTCTTCCCTTCATAAGAATTTATTTGTTTATTCGAAATGTAAGTTTTAAGTTACGTTCCGAAGCAATTATATGTGGTTGCAACTAATAAGTCAAGTCGCCGTTTACTCTGAGTTACTGGTCACTCCGTGACCAGTAACTCACTTCGCGATGCACAGAAATCATGCATTCGCATGATTTCGCGCTGAGATTCTCGGGTTTTCTGTGAACCTTGTTCACAAAAAACACCTCGCGGAACGTTACCAGTGAACAGTAACACCGATATTTCACCTTATATATTTTGCTATCACCGGTAAAAGTACATTCATATCAATTGGTTTTGCCACATGATCATTCATTCCCATGGATATTGCCTTCTGTCTGTCCTCTGCGAAGGCGTTTGCTGTCATTGCAATAATGGGGATGGAGGCTTTCTTCTCATCTTTCATTCTGCGTATCCTGGCTGCAGCATCATATCCATCCATCACCGGCATCTGAATGTCCATAAGAATCATATCATAATATCCGGAATCTGCTTTCTCCAGCTTATCCAGACACTCTGCTCCATCTTCCGCACGGTCTGTAATGATCTTTTGTTCCGCAAGCAGTTCTATCGCGATCTCTGCATTCAGATCATTATCCTCTGCAAGAAGAATACGTTTTCCTTCCAGCTTTTCTAATACATCTGGCTGTTCAGATATCTGATCCCTATATACATCCGCTTCTGATGCCATATCAAAAGAAATATCTACCGTGAATTTTGTCCCGACACCTTGCGTGCTTTCTACCTGGATGCTTCCGCCCATCAGCTCAATCATGGATTTTACAATAGGAAGGCCCAGTCCTGTACCAGCGACCTTGTTCTCTGTGGTTGTATGTTCTCTGGAAAATTCTTCAAAGATATGTGGAAGATATTCCTCACTCATGCCAATACCTGTATCTTCACAAGTAAAAATAAACCGGGCTTTCCGGGGATTCTCTGAATCTTTCTCATATATCTTTACATGGACCGCATGCCCATCGGATGTATACTTTATTGCATTGCTGATAATATTCAGCATTATTTCCTGAAGTTTCACTCTGTCACAAAAGATAAACGTATGATATACATCCAAATCTGCCGAATACTGCTGGTTCTTCTTCCTTATATCTTCCTCAAATACTGTGTTTACCGTATGAAACACTGCGTTTATATCCTCAGCTTTCAACTGCAGCGCTATAGTACCGCTTTCAATACGGGCTATCTCCAGGATCTGGTTAATAATCGTCATCAGCAAATTTCCGGAAGAACAGATTTTTCCCAGATATTCCTTTGCTTTTTCCTCGTTCTGAAGATTCTTTTCCAGTAATCCGGAAAAACCTATAATCGCATTCATCGGCGTCCGTATATCATGGCTCATATTAAACAGAAATCGCGTTTTTGCTTCATTTGCACTTTTCGCCAGCTCCGCCGCTTTCTTAAGATCAGCAGCATATTGTTTTTCTCTGTGCTTTTTGCTGGATATCTGATAATAAATTGTAGCGACCAATAATGAAAATATATAAGAAGCGGCAATAGCGAGGAGCCAGTATGAAACCGGGATCCACCCATTCGAAGGCACAATATCAAAATACCATGTGTTATTCGGGATCTCACATTCTATCGTCAGGCTGTCTTCCGGCATATCCTCCTGACTCTGGGCAAAAATAACCTTATCTCCACTGCTTCTGTCATAAGACCAGATCTTATAGCTGAAATCCGCCTCACTTAAGGATTGCAGATTTATGTCACTCATGAAACGATCCCAGTCAATTACCTGGAGTACAAATCCCCAGAAACTACTCTTTCCAGAATCATCGTTTCGATAAACCGGTTTAAAAAGTAATGCTCCGGTTCCTCCCTGCTTTAACTGATAGGGGCCACCAAGTGTATACTCCCCGGTTTCCTTAGCCAGAGCTGCATCCTTTTTCCGTTCATGTTCCCCCAGTACATCCAGTCCAAGAGCCTCTGAATTTCCCTGCATAGGATAGATTTCGGTTATGATCCCTTCCGGTGCCAGCTCAAACGCCTTTACCACACCATCCTCATTGGGAATCTTTTCTGCCAGTTCTGAAAAAGTGTTTTCATCCATATCCGATCCATCAATGATATAATTTCCCAGAAGATCAGAAATCGTTATATAATTGTCCAACTTTTCCTTGACTCTCCTTATCGTACTTTGTGCCATATAGATTCCCGATGCTTTTTTTTCCTTTTCCTGATATCTGAGCATCTGACCACACGCAAAAAATGCAAGCAGGAAAGAGAGAAGGCCAACAATATAGCAATATTTCTTAATATGTTTAGCAGCTGTACCATTTATTTTCATTGAATTTTCCTCATTATGTTTTCTTCCAACTGTTTTTCAGCGGGCTGTGCAATAAAATCGAATGGTATCTATCACTTTCTCATCCGATGCCTGATTAATGTCTGATATCAGAGACAGAATCTGATTCAGAAGTTCCAGCTTTTTGTTAAATTGTCTGTAGTTAATCTCATGTTCTTCATTCTTATTATCATTTGCCTTAAACTTTTCCATAAAATCCCCCAACACTTATATAGAAAATATTCCCCCATTAATGCCTAAAAACAAAAGGAGAACAGCCGATACATATGTTCGAACTGTTCTCCTACATTACTGTTCACTGGTAATGTTCTTTGTACTCATACCGTTCCGTATCTATATGACTTCTTTCTTATTTAGAATAAGTATATTTTTAAATAAAATTTGAAGATACTTTCGTTTCTGCAAAAGTCATTTCCGCTTATATCACTTTCATAATATCACAGACCGTTACGTTTGTCACATAAAAGTTTAAATAACTGTGATGCGCTTCTTTGCATATCCTTTTCCGGCAGTTGCCGTTATACCTGTCGCTTTCAGCACATCATTATATTTTTTTAAAAACTCATAATCTGCTCTTCGTCAAGTCTTTTAAGAATTTCGCATGCCAACTTAACCGCATTATCAAAATCAGCATAAGCTGAAATCCCGTAATGTGTGTGCGCATAGCGAACCGGAACACCAATAACAATGACCGGAACTGCTTTTTCAGTCAGATGTATAAC